>NZ_BAACAP010000217.1:0-88921 GCF_045865695.1 Scytonema hankhaensis NUACC26 | reverse complement strand
AGTAAGCAACAGCGGAAATACTTGCCACAAGTTCATTGTTCAACTCGCCCACAAAAAAACCGCATCGATCGGCTTGGTAAAAACATTCAGCATCATAAATTCCCGGATTCCAGCCTTCAGTTGCTGCCCAATCAATTATCAAATCTAATTCCGACCTCAACATTTGTCGAACAGTGAAATTGTCGATTGTCATTGGTGATATCGCGGTATAAACATCTTTCTACTTCCATATTATTGTGGAGCGGAAAAATAAGGATAAAATGTTGGTATCAACTAAGGCTGGTTTCATCGCTTCTCCTACCCAAAAAAAGCCTGCTGGCGACGTGCAATTATTTCTTCATTTAAGTCAGCAAATGTTTCATCTGACATATCATCCCAACAACCCGCAAACTGTATAATTTGTTCGGATGTACCTTGAGATGCTTCTACACGCCCAACTTAGTAGCAGGGAGTCCGTGTAGGTTCATGTGCGAATCCACACACCAAAGCGCTTTGGTGGGCACTGCCCACCCTACTGATTACACCTTGGTCACTGGTCACTGTCAATCCCACCAAGCACGTAGGTAATTGTGTTTAATATCGATCTCATCTGGTGAGGTGCTAAATACTTGAAAATCGTTAATTAATTCTTGTGAAACAGTCCCACGAAAAACAATACCATCAATACTGACCCGATAGTCTTCCCGAAAAGGGCTAATGACGTAACCCTCAAAAGTAAATACAAATCCTCTATTTTTTTGAATGCGTCCAAAAGTTAAAAATTCACAAATAGCAGGAGAAAAGTTTTGTCTTTCAATTGGTGATGCAAACCCTAAGTCAATTAACTGTTGTAACTGTTCAACAGTGAGGTTATAAAAATTTTTAGCACCTCCACAGACTTCTTCCCATTGTAGATAAGAACCAAATATAATATTATCTCTCGTTAGATAATCTCTATTACAAGTAAAATCAGATGGATTAATTGAAGGTAGCCGAGTCAAAATTTCATTAACTTGTAATGGTTTGCCATCAATTTTAATGTCTTCGGGTCTAACTCCCTTATTCAAAAAATAAAGTAACAGTGCTTGCATTCGATTCAGGTGAGTGTTGTGCAAGCATTCTGACAAATTGGGACAATTATAGACCGTCCCAGTCATGATTTTGCAGTCAATTAACATTGGACAGAACATGAGATACCTAATCCCCCAAACGTGCCAATCTTTCCAAAACTTGCTTCAACACCATTGCCGTCCAATCGACATCCTGCTCAGTGGTCTCGCGTCCCAATGTCATACGGATAGCGCCTAAAGCAACATTTTCTGGATATCCCATTGCCAATAATACAGGGCTGGGGTTGAGTTTGCCACTGTGGCAAGCAGCACCAGCACTAATACCAATACCAGCCAAATTCATTTGTCTCACCAGAGTTTTTCCACTAAGCTTTTCCCCATCAGCGTATTCCAGGCAAAAACTCACATGGTGAGGCAATCGGTTTGTCAGATCGCCTGTAGGAATTAAACCGGGAATGTCAGAGAGTTGGGCAAACAAGCGATCGCGCAATTTAGTTAACCGAGGTATTTCCACGGGCATTTCTTGGGCTGCTAATTCTGCAGCCACTCCAAATCCAGCGATAGCGGGTACTGCTTGAGTACCAGAACGGAGCCGATGTTCTTGTCCCCCACCCTTCAGCATTGAGACTAACTCCACACCAGAACGTACATACAACGCTCCAGCGCCTTGTGGTCCATAAATTTTGTGACTTGAAAGACTCAATAAATCCACAGGTAAATTTTGTACGTCTATTTGTAACCGTCCCACTGCTTGCACCGCGTCCGTATGGAACAAAACACCAGCACCGCGAGTAATAGAAGCTAACTCCTCAATTGGTTGCAAAGTACCAACTTCACTTTGACCGTAAACAACTGATACCAAGACAGTATTGTCTTGCAATGCTGCTTCCAAATCCATTGGATTGACTCTTCCTTTGGAATCAACTCCCAAACGAGTCACCTGCCAACCCCATAACTCCAGCAATCGTATTGGTTCGGCAATAGCAGAATGCTCAACACTAGAAATAATGATATGTTGGGGTCGAGTATACAAACGGGCAACACCCAAAATAGCTAGATTATCAGATTCAGTACCTCCAGAAGTAAAAACAATTGATTCAGGCTGACGAGCGTTAATCAAACCAGCAACCTGCATTCTTGCTTGTTCCACAACTATTGCTGCTCGTTGTCCCCATTCATGCAAGCTAGAAGGATTACCCCACTGTTGGGTAAGAATTGCTTGTACGGCAGCTATAGCTTCTGAGCGAATGGGGGTTGTTGCACTGTAGTCAAGGTAAATTTGCATAATTTTAATTGAGTTGAGAACACACATAACTGCTGGTTCTTTTTCTTTTGAGCTTATACACTTCACTTGCCCAATTATTACCACCTGTGGGCATTAATTCGTAAGCGTAGAGATGGATCTTTAGTCACTGGTCACTGGTCACTGGTTACTGGTCACTGTAGTGTAAATACTGATAGCGATCGCGAGCGAACTAAATCAACTTCCGCAATTGCCGTCTTGTCATTCTTATTATTTCAAATAATACTAATAAAAGTCTTATTCAAAATAATTCGTAAGCAGTTTGTTGGTATCCATCCTACTATAACAATCCTATTTGATTTATGACAAACACGTAGGGTGGGTAATGCCCACCATCAAGTCTTTTGGTGGGCATTGCTCACCAAAAGACTTGAAATTTTCTATAAATGATTTAGGATTGCTATATCGAGCGCGACGAATTACTCATTATTGTTAACAGGGTGAAATTCATGTCATTCTTCTCCTCTTCATATCATGAAATTTATCCTAAGTCTTTTAGCTTCTAGAAAATACAAAAGAATCTCCAAAAACATAATTGTTATCTTATTACTGTTAATTGGTGGATTTTTCTTATTTAACATTCTGAAGCCTTCATCAAAGGAAGCTCTTCTTAAACCGCTCCCTCAAGATCCGGCTGTTAAAGTTTATTTTAATCATAATCCAATTTCCTCCTACAAAGATCCTTACAGACACTTTACTCGTAAAGGTGATAACTTAGAACAGCAAATTATTGATACTATCGTTCGGGCGAAATTATCTGTAGACCTAGCTGTCATGGAATTAAGACTTCCCAAAGTTGTGGAAGCGCTAAGTCTTGCCCATCAACGTGGAGTCAAAGTGAGGGTATTAATAGACAGCAAATACAATAAGACTATAGCTGATTATACACCAGCAGAAGTTGCTAAAATGAATCAACATGACAAGCGAGCCTATGAAGAATTAAAGCGATATCCTGCTGATGCTTTGGCTATGTTACGTGCTAGTGGAATTGAGATAAAAGACGACACATCCGGTCATGCACCCAAAGGTAGTGGGCTTATGCATCACAAATTTGTTGTTGTAGATGGAAAGACCACAATTGTATCTAGCGGGAATTTAACAACATCCGACTTATTATCTTTAGCTAAAGTTGCTAAACCTTTATCCAAAACAAGTTTCACCATGTAAGTATATAAACAAAGTAAAAGCTTTAGTCTATCAATTCTTCATATTAAATTCCGCAATTCCCACCTTGCGATCGTAATTATCAAAAATGATACTAATAAAAGACGTAAATGTATTTAAACAGGGTGAAAATTGATGTACTTTACTTTATCTTCGTTCAATGAAATCCGTCTCAAATTTTCTTGCTCCCAGCAAACGTCACTTTAAGTTTTATAGAAATATATTATTTATATTGCTGCTGTTAATTGGTGGATTTGTTCTCGTTCATAAATTTAAGTTTTCTTCAAACGAAAATTTTGTTAAACCTTTACCTCAAGATCCTTTTGTTAAAGTGTATTTTAATCAGAATCGAGCTTCTGATTACAAAGACCCATACCGACATTTTATTCGTAAAGGAGACAATTTAGAACAAATTCTTGTTGATGCAATTAACCAAGCTCAGTCAACTATTGATTTAGCAGTAATGGAATTCAGACTCCCTAAAGTGGCAGAAGCCCTAATAGCTAAACACAAATCTGGTGTAAAAGTTAGGTTAATTATTGATAACAAGTACAATAAAACTTGGGCTGATTATACCCCCCTGTTAATTTCTCGAATGAATGAACATGACAAAGCTGCCTATGAAGAATTAAAGCGTTATCCTACAGATGCATTATCACTTATTAAAAATAGTGGAATTGAAATCAAAGATGACACATCCAATAGAGCACCCAAAGGCAGTGGACTTATGCATCACAAATTCATGGTTGTGGACAATATCTACACTATTGTATCTAGTGGCAACCTAACAACGTCCGAGTATCACGGGGACTTTCAAAATTTTGAAAGTAGGGGTAATCCTAACAATATGGTTGTTATGCCTAGCAACCCCCAAATTGCTAAAACTTTTACTGATGAATTTAATTATATGTGGCAGGGATTATTCAAATCCCGCAAGCCAAAAAGATATCCCGTCACAATTCCGGCAGGAGCGGGAACTGTCACAATTAATTTTTCACCAGCTAGTAGATCGTCCGACATTGCGTTTACTAGTAATGGGGTAATTGCGAATTATATACAGCAAGCGAAAAAGAGTGTTCACGTTGCTGTGTTTGTATATTCAGATCAGAAAATTAGCAACACTCTGGGCAAAGTACATGATAACGGGGTTGAAAATATCAAAGTCTTGGTAGACCCAGATTTTATTTCTCAACCCTACTCAAAAGCTTATGACGCAATGGGTGTTTGTCCTCGTATGGGTACTCGTAATCGTGGTGGCGACAAAGTTAAGCCTTGGAATAATCCAATAACTACAGTCGGCTTCCCTATTTCTCCGGTAGGCGATCGGGGAGTGCATAGTAAGATGGCAATATTAGACTCTATGCTCGTAATTACTGGTAGCCACAACTGGAGTAGTGCAGGGAACTATTTGAATGACGAAACTTTAATAGCTATACAAAATCCTATAGTAGCGGCACATTACGAGCGGGAGTTTCATCGGTTGTATGATAACGCACAATTAGGATTAAAAGCTTTGCCTCATGCCCAAAAGTGTAATTAAGTGAGCTAGCGCAAAAAAGAAACTACATAACAAAAAGTAAAATCTCTTCGTTTGGCTTATAGTAGCGCAATTAAGAGTATATATCGCAATTGCAAACTAGTTATGATTATTGCACTCACTGACCTACATCCTCGTTGCCAGTCTCAGACTAGCAACGAGGATGTAGGTATTGATGACTTTAGCAAGGCGGATCTACTTCATTTAATAATTGAGTAACTTGAGATGCCGTCTTATATGAAATACTTGCACAGGCTTTGGCATCGTTAGGATTACGTATATTAATCCGTTTGGCGCTTAAGACTTTAGCGAAATCACTAGTAGTTAGTTCTTCAATGTTCATACCATCTTTACAGTTTTGTCCTGGTTTCAAGCCTCTTTTCTCCCGAAACTTTTTGGTATTACCAATGATTGGTAAATACAATTGAGATTTGCACATAGCAAATTCTTTTGGGCTAGAAACACCATGTTGAGATAAAGCTTCTTCGTAATAGTCTTCTCTGGGAATTGAACTAAACCGTGCTTGGATATACTCCGAGCTTTTACCTTGTTTTGCCCAACTTTTAATTGCTCGCTGATGACTGCGCTTAATACCCAATTCTGGATCGGCTTCTTCCTCAATTCTTTCCTTTAACGCAGTAAGCGCCCATTCGTGAAATTCGACTGAAAGGATTTGAGCAAAATCAATTGCTAATTCAGGAATAGCATATGTTCCTGCAAGCCTTCCTTTAAAAGTCTCTAAAACACCTGGAATTTCAGATATGATATGCTTAATAGCTGTCCGTTTACCACGCTTAGCTTGAACTAGAACGGGCGTCACGCCCGTTCTACTAACTAAATGTTCAAGAAATTCTTGAGTTTTATCAAGGCGCTTCCAATCTCGTGGGGTTTTATTCACGGGCTGACCAGCAGCTACCCACATATCAGTCAAGTTAATGAATCCGTCAGAGGTGCGTCTACGAATGGAAGAACCTTCATAAAAAAGCTCCTTCACGTTGTGCTTTGCCATATATATGTCCTCGGAATTATTTACAACATGGGTATTTCTTTTTGCACTGCATAAAACTGATAGATTGGTCTTTTTCGCCCATCTGAAAACATTGCTTCTTTAGTGGTTAATAAATCCATTTCAACCAGTTTCAAAGCATAAACAAAACTTGAATAAGCCGATAAGCGAACTTGTCGCCCAATGTCTTTAGCTGTGATACCGGGAGATTTTTGAACAGTTTGCAAAATTAGAAGTGCATTATTTCTGTTCTTGACTTTTACTTATATTATTTGTCATTTCAGGAAATAGCTTTTGTCGTACAAGCAAACGCGCTCTTCGCAAAAGCTCTTCCCTCGATTCTTGATTAGTTTTTAAAAAACTTGACTGAGATAACTTTTTCTCAATTTCTGTTATCCGACTATTTAATTCGTTAAATTTTTCGTCAACAATCTGCGTAAATGTTTCAGTGACTATATCAACTATCCTGTTAATTACAGTTTTATTGTTTTCATTTAGAATGACTAGTAATTCTTCTATAGTCACTGCTTGTAATGGTTCAAAATCAATTTCTTGAGGCATTTCGCTATCAGATTTTAATTCATCCTCACTTTTTATTTTTTCTGTTACTTCATCCACATTCTTGGACTCACAAACTTCTGACTGAGGGTCTTCTTTATTTTGCTCTGACCTAATCCCTTTTTCTTTAAAATACTTCTCATGGCTAACTCCTCGATTAGACATTGCTTCTTGAACTAGCTCTAGAATTCCAGGATGAACTAAACGATGCAAAAAAGAGTTACCACTTTTTGTCCACTCTAAAAATGGAATTTCTAAGTTGCCATATTCAGCATCACGCATTTTCCGAAGTCGTATAGAAGTTGCAGCATTTGATAACCCTAAATATTCTGCACTCTCTTCAACATCAACATCACGATTTTTATCGCGCTTGGTTATACCAACATACTCCAAAAGCAGCAAATTTTTTTCATCCAAGTTACGTAGCATAACCCTGTATACACTTATTTTTGAGTCTATGCTCTGAACAAATTCGGAGTTATTTTCTAAATCAAAAGATTGACTTTTTGCGCTTTTACCGTTTACAATTATATCCATAGGAAAACAGCCTCCTGCTGCTAATAAGCGGGTGGTTAGAGGAATAGGTTGAAAGCGCTACTAAGTTTGTTTTTCGGGTTACAGTTTGTCAGGCTTCCCCTTACAACTTCTTTAGGCGCTAGTCAACCTATTTCTTAAATAAGAATTGAGGTAGTAATAATGATTTACTACCTCAATTCTTATTTTTACCACAAGCTCTTTAAAAAAGACAATAGATAAAATTAATTTTCTGGTTTTTCTTAAAAAGGCGAATTGTAAACAAAAACAAATTTAAAAACCTTTCTTGTTTGAACAAGAAAGGTTTTTAAGATTTTGCAAGAAAGTTCGCCACTGGAATCATTAGCTCATGTTTTTCAATCTTTCTAGCGGGTACTCAGTAATCATCTCATTGAATAGTACCCAGTCGCCTTCTAATGTGATAACGTATTGTTCTCCACCCTCGACAATTGAACCAGACACTAGCTTTAAGAATTTAGCTATCGTATACCATTCATTGAAAATTTCCCTTACTGCCTGATTTTTGTAGGTATTGGATGGCTTCCACTCTTGTTTAATAGCTTCTACCAAAAAGGCTTGCGGTTTTGATATCGCTCCTTTAGATAGATTTTCTTTTAAAACTTCCATAGCACATAAGGTTCTTTCTATGGGAAAGGAATTGATAATATTTCTCAATGTGCCGTTGAGCTTGATGTCTAAAGCTTCTAGTTCAGACTGGATTTGAGCACTATTACTGGTAGTAGTTGACGAATTAGGACTACTTAAATGCGCTACTTTGCTTTTGAGCGATTTTTTGTCATCACTATTATGTAGTTCTTGATTGTTGCTAGACGAGTATTGTGAAGTAGCAAGTCCCTGCTCAAGTCTTTCAATTTTTGTGTGAGCCTCAAACAATAGCTTCGTCAAACGATTAATTTCTCGGCGTTGTAATTCGTTTTCGTCTGCCAGTACCCTCTGCCTGCCGTAACTTACCTCCATCTGGTTACGCAATCCTCTGTTCTCTGCTTCAACTTCTTGCAATTTCTTCTTTAAGGCTAGATACTTTGCTTCATTAGATGCGGCTGTTGCTTTTTCTTGTTTAGGTACTAACTTCTGTTTTCGATTGCCTTGCTCCCGAAGACGTTCTATACGTTCTTTGATTTGTTCTTCTTTATACAACCAAGCAGTAGAAACACCAGCTACTTCGCTGACAGTCTTAAAGTTGATCGGACGATTTTCGCGTATTAATTGCTGAATTGCCTCATCAGTTTTTTGAAGAGCTTCCTCTTTTTTTTTCTGGGCATTTTGGCGCAGTCCATTTACATTACGCTCATGTTTCATTTCATTCCTCCAAGGTGACGATAATTCGTTCTAAATTTTCTTTAACCTTCTCGTTCATCTCAACCTGTCGTTGCCAACCATTAGTTTGAGCAGTTTCAATAATATGGTTCGTTTGTTCTAGTTGTTTTTTATGCTCATCCAAAAACTCTTTTGTAGTACGGAAATGCGTACAGGTTAGACACGCATTCGCGTGTGGGCAGGAGCCAGCAACCACGGGTAAAGCACACGTCCCATTAGGTAAAGCTTGAGTCAGAATGTTTTTCTTAAGCCATTCCAAATCTGGACTGTCATTAGAAGATATATTGTCTGGTTCAACCACTCGTCCCATAACATTCACAACTTTGCCTCTAAATTTGGCAAATTCTTCTTTCAGTGTCTGGTCATGAATAAAGGCGTAACGAGCAGTCATTTCAGGTGATTCATGTCCGAGATATCGCTGAATAATGTGTTGAGGAACGCCGTTGTTTACCATGCGAGTACCAACCGTATGACGGAACTGGTGAGGATAGAATCTCCAAAGTTTGCCGTTAGCATCGCGAATATTGTTCTTCTTGCCCAACCTATTTAAAATATGAGCAACATTGTTCTGCTTAACTGGGCTACCTTTTCCATAAGGTTTAGGTACGGGAAATAAATAGGGAAAGTTTTCACCCCACTGCTCAATAACAAACTGCTGCTGCTCTTGAATAACTGCAACAATTTCTCTCGATATTGGAATGGTATGGTCTTTTTTCATTTTGAACTGGTAGTAATGTAAAAACCAGTCTCCATGAACGTCTTGCCTCAAGCAATCAAACCTCATTTTGCAGAGTTCTCCAACCCGCATCCCACACTCTTGAAGGATTAAAACTATCCTCATATGGTGAGGAGGTAATTCTTCTATGTGTTGGTTTAATTGAGCTAACACATCTTCAGGAATGTAACGAGGCAGTTTTTTAGTACCACGAGGAAAGTCATCAGCATAAACAAATTTTTTATCAGGGATGGCTGCCCAACCTTCTCGCGTGCATAATTCAAAAAAAGTCCTGAGACAACTTATATGTCTGCACCTAGTTCCTGGAGCTAAACCAGTACCTGCAAGTTGATTTATATATTCTAAAACTAGAGGTCGGTCAATATCTTCTGGTCTAAGAGATGGATGATAATGTGCAATAAATATTGAAAAATCCCTTAAAATATGTAGCCTGCCACCAGATTCACCAAACGAGCAGATAGACAGGCTATAGCGAATAAATTTTTTTACTGCTTCTAATAGCCAAGGTTGGGTAATATTTTCAAAATTTAATCGATATTCCGATTTAGATGGATTAGCCTCAATGCCTAACTTCCTTATATCCCAAACTTCTTTATCATATTCCTCTCGGTTATCGTATTCATTGATGATGATTTTATAGATTTGCCGAAAACATATGATAGTTTTATCTTCTATGAAATATACTGTTAACTCCTGATTGCTATCTAATCGTTCAGTAGTATATTCTCGTAATTTCTTGTGTTGAGCTAAAAAAGAGCGTAGAGACAGCAACCAATGCTCTAAACTTTTATTCACCAAAGATACTTCATTCGGAGCTACAGTATTCAGCCAGTTAATAATATTTTTAATTCTGACAGCTTGTATCCAAAAAGAATTGACAGACCATTCTTTATTTTCTAGCTTTTGCCAGCAAGCATATTTTATCTCTGATTGGAGTGACGAAGAAACACAGTTGAAAACAACACTTTGTTTGCGTCTACTTTTTTCATCTTTGAATAATGGACAATCAACAATATTCCATTCGTCTTTTGCCCAAAATCCTGTTAACTTCTCCTCTAAAACTTGTTGTTTAGATGATGACCACTCAATTCTTAATGTTTCCATCTTTATTATCTCGCTTCTCTAAGTAATCTTTGTAGGCTTCTTTCATGTCCTCATCCTCTAAATGAGTGTAGGTATTGAGAACAGTTTGAACTTGAGCGTGTCCAAGTCGTTTTTGAATATGAGCAGCATCCCATCCGCTACGAATTAATTCGGTAGCATGAGTATGTCTAAGCATATGACAATGTACTTTGAATCCTGCTTTTGCGCTCAATCTACGAAATAGATCGGCAACAGCATTGTACTTCATGGGTTGTCCTATCACCCCATCCCATAAATTTACGAAAACATAATCACTTTCACATTCATCGAATTCTCGGAGTAAATACTCAGTATAATAACTCATCAATTCCTTAGAAATATGAATATCATATATTTCCTTGGTCTTGGCTCTAGCACCGTTGGAATTATCTGTTCTTGGTACAATGCGAATTATATTATCCCAAGATTTAATATCTTCATGTCTTAGTCCTAAAGCTTGTCCAATCCGCATTCCACTTTCATAAAGTAGTGCAACTAAAAATTTATCCCTAGCTCTGTCACAAGCAGCAATTAATTCTTGAACTTGTTCTTGAGTTAGGGTTTTTGGTTTTCGTCTTGGTTCCTTCAGTTTAATCAGCTTAGTTCTAATCGGTTTACTTTTATTGATATGATGTAGGAAGGATTTGTATCTTCTCCCAGGTTGCATCTGTTCGGTGTAAATAGGAATTCCCCGAACAATACCTAAACGTTCCTGGTAATCATAAAGCATAAATACTGAGGTAACGATCGCATTTACAGTTGCCTCAGTACGTAAAGATTGCTGCTCTCTTAGCGTTGCAATTCCAGGTTGAGGATATCGCAAGTAAGCTATAAATTCAGCTAGGTCAGATATTTGAATTTGTGTCCACTCCAAGCAATTATCTCTTAAAAACTCCCAGAACAACTTGAGATGATAAGCATAAGCTCTGATGGTATTTGGCGATCGCTCAATACTCTCTAGATAGCTTATAAATTGTTCAACTGGACGAATCGGTAAGTAGTCATCACCCAACACTGTCCAAGTGACTCGATCGCTGTTGGGCAAGCGAATTTTTTGAACTTTCACGCTTACTTCGTAGATTCCGTTTACTTTATAGAATAGCTAACGTCTTGTATTCTATAATGAAACAGTTGCACTAGTCAAGTTGTTGTTGTTTACTTTAAAGAATTGTTTTTAAGAGCTATTGTTTTGACTTACATGGTGACTTTAACAATTTAGACAGTCGGGGAAATCCCAATAACACGATCGTGATTCCAGAAAACCATCAAATTGCTAGCATTTTTACCGAAGAATTTAATTATATGTGGCAGGGATTATTTAAATCTTATAAACCTAAAAGAAGCCCGATTGTAATTCCGGTTGGGCATGGAACCATCGCCATCAACTTCTCTCCCAATCGTAAGAAAGACAATATTGCAACTACAAGTAATGGAATCATTGCTTCCTACATGCAACAAGCTCAAAAAAGCGTACATATTGCCGTATTTGTCTATTCCGATCAAAAAATTAGCGATACACTTGGTAACGTTCGCGATCGCGGAGTTGAAGACATTAAAGTACTGATAGATCCAGATTTTTTTAGACAACCATACTCCAAAGCATATGATGCAATGGGTGTTTGTCCCCAACCTAGTAAAAGCAGCCCTTTTATCAAAGTAAAACCTTGGAATCAGCCAATAATGACTGTAGGTTTTCCGACAGCACCAATGGGCGATCGCGGAGTGCATAGTAAGATGGCAGTTTTAGATGGGGTATTAGCGATCGCCGGAAGTCACAATTGGTCTAACTCAGGAAATTACATGAACGATGAAACATTAGTTTTCATCAACAATCCCATTGTTGCCGCGCATTATGAAAGAGAATTTAATCGACTCTATGAAATAGCAGAATTGGGACTAAAAACTCTACCTTCTGCACGTAAATGTAGAGTTAATAGTTAGTAGTTGGTGGTTAGTAGGGTGGGCAATGCCCACCGCATAAAGCTTTCGTGTGGCATAACCCAATCTACCTACTAACAACTATCAACTAACAACTAACCACTATCCTCCTTTCGGTCATTCTTTATCTCTACTTTCAGAAAGAGGAAAATTTATCTTCCAACTTTCTACGATAAAACCAAAGCTACTGAATAGGAGAGAACCCATGAAAGTTGATGAATTAGCACAAGACATAAAAGAACAATTGCCCCAAGAGGCTCAGCAAATTTTCGTTGCTGCTTTCAATGCTGCTCAAAGCGACGGTATTAGCGAAGAAGGTGCGCGTCAAATTGCTTGGAACAGCGTTCGCAACCAGTACGGTCAAGACAAAAATGGTAGTTGGTATGCGAAGGGTGAAGTCACTGCTCAGCACAACAAAGCTGTTACCTCTGGTGGTAACTAGAATTGCTTATAAAAAGTCATTAGACGAGAACAGCAGAAAATAAATTATCCTTGGAATGTGGGATGGGCGTCCTTGCCCGTCCCTCGTTCATATTTGGCAAGATGTCCCACACCGCAAGAGATTTGGAGACATATTATAATATAATAAATTATATAAATACTAATTATCGGTTTTAACTCAGCGGCTTATATGTTTATCTTGCCTAGTAACTGCTAGCAATTCACAGGAATATGAAGGATACCAATTCTCCAAATGATTGCTACACACGAGCCCCCTAAATCCCCCTTAAAAAGGGGGACTTTTAGTACTTTCTCCCCTTTTTAAGGCAGAGGTGTACACATAAGTATGAAATAACTAATAGACCAAAGTTTTAGCATCAGTTTTACCCCACCATAACCCGGACCGATGGATTGGGGAGGGAACTAGAAATCTAGTTTCCCCCCTTTATAACGGGGGATTAAGGGGGGTAAATCTAAGTTGTGTGTACACCGTAGCTTTTTAAGGGGGGCTGGAGGGGATCCCAATCTGTTGCTTTAATATAGAGAATTGGTAGAGACAGGTCAAGACAAGTGTCTATAATAACCAAAATTAAACAGTTGGAAATTTCAGATTAAACTTATTAATGGTTTAACGATATGCAAGACTCCGTGTTTCTCATATTTATTGCTTTTGGGTGTATATGGATCTTAATGGGAGTAGTGGCTTTGATAGCTTTCCTAAAGTCAGAAGGAGAAGAAATTCGATTTGGAAAATGGGGGCTGATTGTTGCTATCCCAATTGTTATTCCTATTATCGTTGCGCTCATCATTGGTGCGGTGTATCATTAAGAACTTGAGATCTTCTAGCTCTGCACCTCAAGCCCTATAGTTCGGTGGCTTTGGCACAGCGAGATTTCTGGTAACTTTTATCAACGATCGACTTCAACTCGAATTTTCTCGCGAGGACAGCGCCAAGGTTGGGCATTTCTTGTCCCAACATAAACACAACCTTGCGATCGCATAGCATCGTCAGAAACGTTATTTGGCTGATGGAAGCGCCAACGTCCTTGGTCATCTGGTCCCGATACTGCTCGGATTGTACGTCTTTCATTGGGACGTCTATCGTATCCATCGTCGTAGCGACCGCCAGATTCTCTATCGAAAACTCGTACCCGGATTGTGTCATCCGGACAGCGCCAAGGTATTTGTGTTCCAACATTAACGCAGCCTTCTGCTCTCATGGCTTCATCGGAAACATCATTTGGCTTATAGAAACGCCAGCGTCCTTGGTCATCTGGACCGGAGACGGCTCGCAGCCTCTGAGTAGAGGAACCTCCGCGATCGTAGCGGTCATCATAGCGATCGTCATAATTCCGGCTGTTAATTTCCACCCGAATTGTGTCACGCGGACAGCGCCAACGTTGTGCATTATTTGAACCAACATCGACACAACCCTGCGATCGCATTTCGTCTCTAGAGACATTACTGGGTTTATTAAACCGCCACCGTCCTTGGTCATCCGGTCCCGATACCGCTCGAATCGTGCGTCTTTCTCGATATCTCTGAGATATCAATAAGGGAGAATCAAAAGGTTTTACTTCCTCTGCTAAGACAATTGGTATATGCATTCCCACCGTCGTCACAGAGATTAGCAAAGCTACAGGTAAAGCAGAAATGTGATTGAGATGCATCTTAAATATGGTTGTAATATTTGCTTACTTTTTGCCAGAGACAATCCCAGGAAACTCCTGTTGGCTTACTAGTCAACATTGCTGGTGTTGACTTAACAGAGCCACATTGTCATGTGGTTCTTGTAGTTCTTGCAGTTTTTGTGTTTCTTGTAGTTCTTGTGGAGCGGGCGTCTCGCCCGATACCCACAAACACTTACAGTGCATAAAGATTGCAGTTCCTCAATTTTTAGTGAATTAAGTATAATGACGGAGAAATTAACAACTTAGTTCCCGAGTTTTAACAGCGATCGGTAACCAGTGACCAGTAACTAACGACAGAGGTAGAGAGTGCTTATATTCCTTAAGGTAAGAAATAATCCTATTAAAGCCTTAAGATATAAGCAAATTGGTATATATTAGCCTATAAATAGGAGGTGATAAAAATGCAACTAGTGGAGCAACGGATTATCAAGATTGGGCATCCAGCGTGGGAGCAAACCAGTGGATTGGAAACCATCAGGTAAGCGCATTCATCGCGGTTTGTACAGATCCAAATCGGGTAGATTAATTAATGCTGATATCAACGCTAGTTTAAATATCCTAACTAAAGAATTCCCCAATGCCTTCGGGATAGGGGATAGGGAGGTCTTAGTTGACCCAATTCGGGTAAATTTAGGTGGTTTTAAAGTCCCAAGCTTGACGCCATTCTAAATGCCTTAAAAGTTCTGTGAACGAGTAGCAGTTATCTATTATAGAAAGCTACGTCTGCCTATATTTGAATATACGGAACTAAACTATGAATACACCAAGCAATGTCAGTTATCAAGTTCGACCAGACAAACCGATTGTTTTAGCTAAAGTCGATCCGAATGCCTCTGAAAACTACAAAAACAAAAAAGACGTTGAAGAGGAGCTAGAATACCAGCGCCAGCGTCTTCAAAACTTACAAGAGAGATTGTATGCAGAACACCAGAACAGTCTACTCATTGTGTTGCAAGCAATGGACACAGGTGGCAAAGATGGCACAATTAAACACGTTTTTAGCGGAGTTAACCCTCAAGGCTGTCAGGTGTGGTCGTTCAAAACACCTAGTAGCGAGGAATCAAGCCATGATTTTCTCTGGCGTTATCATCACCGAGTCCCGCAACAAGGAATGATTTCTATCTTCAACCGCTCTCACTATGAAGATGTTCTAATTGTTAGAGTCAAGCAACTCGTACCTCAAGAGGTTTGGGAAAAACGTTATCAACTGATTAATGAGTTTGAGCATATGCTTACTCTTAACAAGATTAGGGTAATTAAGTTTTTCCTTCATATTTCTAAAGATGAACAGAAAAGACGGTTGGAAAGTCGGTTACAAAATCCCGATAAGCATTGGAAATTTTCTAGTAATGATATTAAAGAGCGTTTGTTGTGGAATGACTACCAAACAGCCTTTGAGAATGCCATTAATCATTGCTCAACGGCTTATGCTCCGTGGTACGTAATACCAGCTAACAAGAAGTGGTATCGAAATCTGGTTGTTGCTCGTACAATTGCTGACACGCTTGAATCCATGAACCCACAATACCCAGTAGCAGAAAAGGGGTTGGATAAAATTGTTGTTCCAGATTAACCGAACTCGTTGACCAACTGTTCTGCTGCCATTTGCGCTCCATGCAACTCCATGCGGTTCGACAGAACCTGCACACGCGCTGTCATCTCTGGGCGCAAACATTCGCGCAGCGCAGAGACCATCGCCTGCACAGTCATCTGCTCGCGTGTAGGACCCGACACCCCCACCCCCAATTTTTTCACTCTGTATGCCCAGTAATACTGATCGTATAGATGTGGGACAACGACCTGCGGTGTGCCAGATCTTACTGCGGCGGTGGTTGTACCACCCCCACCGTGATGCACGACGGCTGCAACTCGTCTGAACAACTTTTCATGGTTGACATCGCCAATCGAGATGCAATCGATTCCATCATCGATCGAACTGAGATTTGCCCATCCCTGCGAAATAACCGCACGATACCCCAATGCGCGGGCAGATTCAATTAGATGGCGACTGGTCTGCTCCGATGCTTGCATACTGCCAAACCCAAAATAGATAGGAGGCTTACCCTTCGCGAGGAAGTTCTCAAGATGTTCGGGTAGTGGAGTCCGATCGCACAGCAACCAAGCACCCGTCTGCACAATCTGTATGCCGACTGCTCTTGAGGATGGCGCTAACGCTGGATCTGCTGCAAGCCACGGGCGAGCGGTGAAGATGTGGGGTCGTACACTTGCGATCGGAGCCAAGCCGACTTTCGCCCGTTCCTCGTTCAGTGTGGCACGGAACAGAACATTCCAACGCTGCTCGTCTCTCATCCATAGAAAGCGATTGACCATCGCGGGCAGCGATTGTGAATATTGAGTATCCATCTTCGGAGGGGGATGATTTGGCGACGGCAATACGACCGGGCAGTAGGCTACAAAAACGTAAGGAATCTTAAGAGCCTCCGCAATCGAGCGGGTCGCGATTTGCAACGCGCCGACCGCAATAATCAGATCGCATTCGTGCGCCGCATCGGCCAGTACCGAAAACTGCTCACGAACTGTGTGGACAGCGAGCTGCCGCAATCGCGTTCTGGATGGCTTAACGGGCTTGTTCGGGACACTTCCGCCTGCAAGCTTCTTCACGTCTGGACCGATCGGAATACAGTCTAGCCCAAATGACTCCACCCAATCCTTGAAATTGGGCGGGACACACAAGCTTGCCCTGTGTCCCATTGCTTGTAGTTCAAGCGCAAGCGACAGAAGGGGTTGCACATCGCCACGAGAGCCAATCGAGGAAAGCAGAACTTTCACACGTACTTAATCACCTGTTTTGGAGTATATATAATTATAATGTAGGGAAGTGCCACTTTCTGCGCTCAAATTGAGCTTTCGTTCCTAGTTTGAGGGCGATTGCGATCGCTTGTTATGTTTGAGTGGAGACATTGTTATTCAGAATAATTTGCTAATTCTTGTGCTGCTTCTGCTATCATTTGTTGCCGGATCGATAAAGGGGCAATAACTTCACCTTTCGGTCGCCATTCTCGCAGGCGCATCAGGACGTTGATATCGCCGTCTCGTATCCAGGCATTATAATAAGCATCGTCTCTAGAACGTTGACTGATGATTTCTAACAATTGTTGGCGTTCTTGCTCGTTTGATATATTTCTAATAATTAATTTGGGTATTTGGTCATAGGAAATTGCACAAAAGGTAGGATGTCTTGTTGTGTTTTCCACGTACCACTTAGCAAACTCTTTTGGAAAACGGAGAACAAGCCATTCTTTTTTCAGATAGAAATTAAAACCCCAAGCGGCTTTCAGTTCTGCATCAACATCCGATGGTATTGGTAAATTTCCTGTTTGCCGCATCTGCTTTAAGATATTGGGAATAAGGGGATCGTCCCATGTCAGAACTTGCAGGCGATCGCAAGCAATACGGTCTAGGCGGTAGTTGTGCCATGCTACATTACCATTGGGGTCTGTGCCGTATGCACTGAGGTATTTAGCACGGCGTCGGTAATGCAGGCAAACCGGGTAAACAGTCACTTTGACTTTGTTCTCTGTTGCTGCTATCCAATACTCGAATTGCACTACGCTACCAGGGGGTTTGCGCCAAAGCTGTTCTAGCTGTTCCTGGTAATTATCAACTCGGTCTTGCATCTGTTGAGAAAGGATATAGTCTAGGTGCAGGAATATTCTTTGGTGCGGGTCTTTGGCATAAAGTCCTCTAGAGGCAGAAGAGTTGGCTATTTGCTCCCATAACTTACTTATAATTAACGATAGGTTTGGCTGTACAAAGGAGATTGATTCTAAGATTTGCAGTAGTTCCCACGTCTGTGCTAGGTCTAGGGAAAACAGACTCAGTTCTGTGGTTGTTTGGGTTGGGGGAGCGGGTAAATCTGGTATCAAAACAGGGCGATACTTTTGTGTCTCTGTCTGCAACCAGCCCAGGCGAACAAGTTGCTTGAGGTCATCTCTGAGAGAACGATGCACGGTAGCAAAAGGACACTGTTGCAGTCCCTTTTGTAGTTCCTCTTCAGTCATTCCTGTCAGTTGAAGCATGGACTGCTGCCATTTTTCAACGCTCAGATGGAATTGCTCGAAGACGATTTCTGAAAAAGTTTTATGGCAGATGCAATTGCGATCGCTGCATTGTGCGGTGATGTCTTGAGCGTTTAGGCGATCGCTCTTGGGATGACGGTAGGCAAATAAGCAATCCCGCAACTGCGAGTATGTAAATGGTGTTGGGAGTTTGTTTGCCCAGTTTGTCTGAGTACTGTAGAGTTTGTTGATGAGCACCCACAATCGCAGCGATCGTTGTAGCCGATTCGCAAGTTGTCCTGCAGCCAGCCATTGCAAAATTTCTGGGGTAAGTGGGAGAAACAAATCTTCAATCAATTTTACAACCTATCTATAATATGCGAGGGTCACAATCTGTGCCATCCTTTTTCAGCAGTAGGTTGGGTTGAGGAACGAAACCCAACATTTATCAGCATTTGTTGGGTAACGCTTATGCGCTCTACGCAACCTACAATTTCCTCACCCCCTTGCAGTATTGGTCTATACAAGCGGCTGGAACAGTCTGTTTCATAGTTTTTTAGTAATCTAAAGTATTTAGTAATACTTGATAAAAAGAATTTTATTGATATATAAATTAATATTTCTCTAAAAAGCCTTGTGTAGCAATAGTTTTCCAAACTATTTCTGAAAGTATCAGCATCTTGATGAATATAATTGTAACAATAACAGACTTAATAGAAGACCCCTCTTCTACTGAATATGCCATAATATCAGAGAAACAAAGATTACCAAACAGCATGAGTGAGGTCACTATCCCAGCTTTACGCCTGCATCTGAGTGAATCAGTTGTAGTACAGGGTTTTAAATACCAGGTGCTGTCAATTGAATTGACCAGAAGCGATCGTTTGATAGAACCGCAAGATATACAAAATCTAGAATTGCCTCCAGGTATCGATACCACTGGTGGCGTGGCGATCTCCGGTCGCGCCCCGATGTGGCTTTATTCTTACCTCACTCACAAACTGGATCGTACCGATTGGGTAGCTTGCTATGACCCCCGTTTGGGAGCAGTGGTGTCTATCACAAACTCCCATCAAGTCCGTACAGGTCAAGTCATTCCTATGAGTCCACCAAATGGAAGCCATCATCCATTTGGGAAGGAAAAAAGAAACATGGAAGTTGGGCTATGTCCGGTATTGATGATAGTGGGACCGCCAGATAGCGGTAAAAGCGTACTTTCCCATGCTTTGTTTCAAGCTTTATTATCTGAGCATCCTGAGATTTACTTACAACGCGCTCACTGGGATGGAGAAGGGAACTACATTTTGGAATTAAGTGCAGAGGCGACTCATGAAGAAATCGAAGCATTTAAGAAAAACAACAAGGGGGCTTTGACGGAACGGTTTTTTCCCTATCATGCTCAAGCAATATTACAACTGCGGAAGCAAAAGTCTTTGGTGATTGTAGATGTTGGTGGGATGGTACAGCCAGAGAAACTGCCTATTTTAGAAGCTTGTACCCATTATTTGATTATTAGTTCCAAGCCAGAAAAAGTGGATGCTTGGCATGAGTTTTGTCGGGACAGGGGAAATTTAATACCAGTAGCAGTTATTCACAGTCGTTTGGAGGAGATAGAAGAGGTTCATAAACAGGAGCCATATTTGGAAATAACTTGCGGTCCTTGGGTGCGAGGACAGGTGAAAAGTGTTCCGCAATCGATACTCAAGTGCGTGAAGTCAACTTTTATTAAGACTTACACATAGCCCCCCTTTTTAAGGGGGGTTGGGGGGATCGACAACGTGTGAAACCCCAAAAATACTGTTGAGATTGCGTAAGTCCTATTTTCTATCAAAAAATTAATTATCTTTCTCGATTAAGCTGATGTCTCTGAATATAGCGGTTTTCAATTGGGTGCAATACATAAAAAAGTTATGAAACCGCAGATGAACGCGGACGAACGCGGATGTATCTGTACTTCATTCAAGTGAAAACTGCTATATGTAAAACTTCATTTCACCTTATATTATGACAAGTTCACAAAATTCCTCACATCAAGAAGCTTTAAGGGTAATTCAACAAGCAGTATCGGATTTAGCTAACTGGGCTGACGTACAGCTAACTAGACCTGATGATTCTGATGCAACTAAAGAAGCTAAAAGGCATTTACAGTGGCCAAATGACTGCAAACCCAAACCGTTAAGGTTATTATTCGATTCTATCAAGCTGTCGCAAGGTCAAGATAAAGAGTATTTTTGGCAACCACGTTATATAGAAGATAAAGAGCCTACTGTTCCATATCCTCAGCAAAAAGAACCAACACTAATTGAACTAGAAACTTTAAAACAAAAGATTCGTGAAGCAGTCAGTTTTCTCAAAGATAGCCAACAAGACTGGGAAAACCTCTCACTGCTAACGCTAATTTTGGAAAAATTTGGTTCTTTTATTAGCTATGGTGAATTGAATGTGGCGCTGGTAGATAAGGCGAGAACTACGGCTGCTGTTGCAGCGGCGATCGCTAATTGTTCTGAACCTTACAACTTGTGCCTTGTTGCAGGCGATTTATCCGGTATTCAAAAATTTATTTATACGATTTCCTCTGACGGTGCTCTCAAATCGTTACGTGCGCGGAGTTTTTATTTAGAGTTAGTTACAGAGGAAGTGGTACAGCAGTTGCTTGAAAAATTAAAATTACCTCGGACTAACATTATTTATGCAGGTGGCGGTAACTTATATATCCTAGCGTCAGGGACAGAAGAAACAAAAAGTATTGTCAGAAAAGTTCGCCAGCAGTTTAACAAATGGCTTTTAAATGAATTTCAGGGCAAAGTTTATCTAGCACTGGATAGTTTAGAACCATTCCCCATTGAAGATATTGCCACAAAGAAGTTTGCCGAACATTGGTCAAAAGCTACAAAAGACTTAGCTAAGTATAAATCTCGGAAATTTGGCGATCGGCTGACTGACCTTTCTCACCTGCTAAAAAAATATTATGCTCATACACCTTGCCAAGTTTGCCATCGGGATGACGAAGAAAATTTACAACCGCTGAATAAAGAAGTCGGTGCAGTACTTGCTTGCGAAATATGCCAGAGAATGTATGAGTTAGGAGGACAGCTATTACGAGTTGATGCGATATTGCGATCGCAATTCTCAGAAGCTACTGAAACTGGAAAGGATGCAATACAGTTAAAATTACCTCCCCAAGATGAATTATCTGCTGTTAATGTTCGCTACCGTCTGTGTGACGACTGGAAGCAAATAGATTCAGATGCAGACACAATTTTGTTAGTCAATGACTGGGAATTAGACCATTATAGATTTCGTCACTTTCGTAAGTTTAATTCTGCACCTCTACTACTAGGTAAGTATGGTATAAAGACGCAAATACCTGGAGAAACAGGTTTTATGCGTGCTGAGGAAATGGCAGAACTGGCTCGCGGTATAAAAAGAGTTGGCTATTTACGGATGGATGTAGACCGTCTGGGACAAATTTTTGCTAAGGGATTAGGTGATAAACAAACATTACCTCGATTGGCTGGTCTTTCCCGACAAATGAGTTATTTTTTCAAGGTATATCTTAATAGTTTGGCAGCTAGTAAAGAGGAAAATATACCCGGAAATATCAAACAATTACATCAAAAAGAAAAATCTCAAAACAGCTATAACACTAACGAATCTTTACTAGAAAATAAAGCTCAAATTTTGCTATTTATTTATGCAGGTGGTGATGATTTATTTGTCAGTGGAGCGTGGAATGAAGTTGTAGAATACGCTTTTGATGTCTATCAGTGCTTTCGTGCTTACACCGGACATAACCCAGACATTACTCTGTCAGGAGGAATCAGTATTGCTGATGCTAAATTCCCCCTCTATCAAGCAGCAAATAAATCAGGTGAAGCAGAAGAAGCAGCAAAAGGAAAAGGTAGAGATAGTTTAGGTTTGTTTGGTGAAGTTTTTAAATGGGATGAGTGGCTGGGAATTGATGACATCAACCTAGTCAATTCAGAAATTAAAGAGTATCTTAAGGAAGAATCTAAGCCAAAGCTTTTAGGAGTACTACCTTTTGTTAGTAAACTAGAACAAGAGAATATAGGAGTAAATTATTCACATAATTTTGTTCGTAATTTGCTAATTACAGCACAAATACAAGAGCAGATACTGAAAAAAATTGAAGACAAAAAATCAAAGGATGCGATGGAAACACGCTACTATCTACATTTACCCAAAATTGCTTATACTCTGGCTCGTTTACCACAAAGTGTCTTACAAGATGATGGATTTCGTACTTCTTTAAAAAACCCATATAATGCACCATATTTTCGAGCCATTGCAACTTGGATTGAACTCTTAAACAGAACAACATATAGCAATCCGCGTAGGAGTCGTGAAAATCTCTAATTCCTCTCTCTGCGATCTCTGAGTATCGGGGTTAATTTATTTTTACAAATGATTTAAGAATGCTATAACTATGACAGAAACCAGTACACAAAAAACAATTCTTGAGGAACTTAAAACAACTATTGAAGGTTTGACTGAAGGACTCAAGTCTTACCCAATTCGTGACCTTGTGAAACATGCTGAGAAATTTGGACCGTACCTCAAACAACAACGATTAGAAACTAATCAGGTGCGGAAGTTCTTAGATGCTATTAATCAGATAAAAGCGCAACTAGCACAGCAAGATGAAGATGAAATCCTTTTATGGGAGTTGAAACATATACAAAATCAAGCTGATAAAGAAAAAGATGAAATTAAGAAAATAGAAAATATTTCAGAACAAAATTTACTAGTCGAACTGAAAAAAATTCAGAATCAAGCCGATCTAAAAAAGTCAAAATTACTATTTACTAAAATCGAAGCCGATGTTGTTCTCCTGAAACCAAAATTAGCCTATGCTGCTGCTAGGCAAAGATCTACTAGACCATTACATGATGTGATGTCAGCAGCCATCGATAAAGTATATAGCAAAGAAGATTTTGAACGATTGGTTCAATTGCTTGAGTCAATTATTGCATATCATAAAGCAGAAGGTGGAAAATAATAATGCCTGCATCAATCGAACAAAAACCTTTATTTGGTAAAGTGACAATCAACACTCACCTAGTAGTCGAAACTGGCTTGCATATTGGTGGTGGTGGTGAAAACTTAGATATTGGTGGACTTGATAAACCTGTGATTCGCGATCCTCTAACGCAATATCCTTATCTTCCTGGTTCATCTATCAAAGGCAAACTACGCTCCATTTTGGAACGGCTGTTAAACAAACCCCTCAATCGTACTGGAGGAAGCGGTACTTATCGTTACGAAAGCGATGATTTAGAAGATGGATTTACAGAAATTGAGAGGTTATTAATACGTTATGAAGGTGCAAATATTTGTCCAATCTCCCGACTTTTCGGTTCGACTGGTGGTAGCAACTGTTGGCTAGAAAAAGATAAATTTGAATCACAATCATTGGAACGCGTACAAAATGTCTCATCCCGTTATATTGCTTGGGTTGATGAAGCAAAAACAGGCAGATTTGTAGACAACGAACGGACACAACTTAATCCAGGAGAAGTGGTCAAAGAGTTTATAAAAGTTAAAGGACGTAACTGTCCTGCACGTCTGATTATTCGTGACTGCCATTTATTACCTGAATCTGCTGAACAACTCAAGAAAATTGACACAGGTCTATTTATGACTGAGTGGAAATTTGAAAACGGTATTGACCGTGTCACAGCTGCTGCTAACCCGCGTCAATTAGAACGCGTACCTGCTGGGTCGAAGTTTAAATTTGAATTAGTTTACACTGTTGAAAACAGAGAACAAGCTATAGAGGATTTACAAAATATTGCGATCGCACTTGCCATTCTCGAAGATGATGCACTGGGCGGACACGGTTCTCGCGGTTACGGCAAAGTTAAATTTCAGGGCTTTAATTTTTCATACCGTAGCTTAGACCAGTATCGTCGCATTACTAGCACTCCAGGTGGTAGTTCAGAGATAACAACAATCGAACCCGTTGCTGACACCCAAGCGTTGCTTGATAACTTTGTGCGTCTGCGTGATGATATTCTGCGACGGTTACCACCAGCAGAGGGAAATAGCAATTAATCTAAATATGCTCAAAGAAAACTGACAGAGACACAGACAGTAAGAGTATGGCAACTTGGAAACTGATTAAACTTAAATTTGAGCGTTGTCCCGCGCATTTTGGGGAATTAGGTATCGGGATGGAATCAACCACTGAAAGAGTACATTCTGATACGTTATTTAGTGCCTGGATGAGTAGTTATGCTCGATTATATCCGAATGAAATTGATGCTTTATTAAACGGATTTTGTGACGAGTCGCCCCCAGCAATGCGGATAAGTTCAACTTTTATTTACCGCGAAACTGACAAAGGTACAATTTATTATCTCCCTCGTCCGCTCAGGTTTCCTGTCAATTACCCTCAAGGCAATGATTTAGAATTTTTCAAGACTTACAAAAAACTGAATTACTTACCACTTAAAGTTTTGCAAAGATGGTATCAAGGCGTTGGATTTACATTAGCAGATCGGGAGGAACTCATAGCTAAAACGAATGGAGCTAAGGGAGGTAATCTTGATACTGAAGGTACTTTTGATTACAAACAAGCTTTTAAAATTGAGAAAGTTCCCAAAATTGCGGTAGACCGGAATACACGAGCAACAAACCTCTATCACACTGCTTTTCTCTACTTTGAATGGAATCAAAATGGCAACAGTATCCAAAGTTTATCAGGATTATATTTTTTACTACACTTTCCTCAAGATGATGTAGAACTAGCAACACGCTTAGAGGATGCATTAGAACTGTTAGGTGAAGAGGGATTGGGAGGAGAGCGTTCAAGTGGTGCTGGTCGATTTAAAGTTGAATGGGAAGATATACCTTCAGATTGGCAATCGGTAGTTAAATATCCAGACACATCTACTAGTCACTACCTCATAAGCTTATTTTGGGAAGACGATGTATCGCAATTACAACAATTAATTACTGACAAAAGTAGCTATGAAATCCAAGAACGTGGGGGTTGGATTATACAAAGCAACATTCGCCGTCAAATGGTACGAATGTTTACTGAAGGTTCCGTGTTTCCTGTAGAACCACACGGGAAACTTGTAAACGTTACGCCCAGTGAATTAAGAACCAATAACGGTGGATATAAAACCCATCCCATATACCGCTCTGGTATTAGTTTAAGCCTAAAAATTAAAGCGGAAAATTCTTAACACTATGCTTACCTCTCCTGTACTAAAAAAACCAGAAATTTATGAATCAAAAAGGATAAGACTGACTAGCCCAATTTTACATATTGGTTCTGTAGTATCTAGATTAAATCCTTTTGAATATGTACAGACAGCAAAAAAAGTTTACTTACCCAATCAAGAGGCACTAGCAAAAGCATTCAAGAAGCAAGGGGGACGGTTTTTAGATGACTATATTGAAGCAATTAACGACCGTGAAGATATTAGTCATCTTCTTAAACAAGCTTTTGGCAAGCAGTGGTGGAACGCAACTGATGGTGATGGAGAACTGATTTTTCCAAAATACGCAATTAGTCAAAAATTAACTGATGAAAGAATAACAGATTTACGTCCCATGATCCGTAATGGCATGGGAAAACTATTTATTCCTGGCTCTTCTATCAAGGGTGCGATCAGAACTGCGATTGTCTATCATCTTCTCAAACATGGCGAGCGCTATCAAGTCCCTGCTTCTAAACGGATCAGCGAGATTGAGAAAAAATTACACTCTCGTCTAGGAGAACTGAGTAACAAACATACCCAAAAGTTTGTTGATGACGAGCTTTTTATGGAAAGTTTATTTTCAGATTTTACGCTGACATATCAAGATAAAATCTTCACAGGTCAAAGTCAAAATACTGATTTCTTACGTGCTCTGAAAGTTAGTGATTGTGAAGAATTGAGTGAGACAAAGACGACTAATAAACAAGGTCAAGAAATTCCTATTAACTTAGCAGTTGTTGCCGAAGTTATAGTTTCCAGCAGATTTCCAGACTATTTGGCAAAGTATAAAGCATCTATTTATGTGGAAATGGTACGAAATGTCCAGACAGAATTGACTCTGAGCTTAGATACAGAAATGCTAGCTTGGTTCAAACACAAACAAAAAATGAAAATACCATTTACAAACCTGGATGAATTATTGCAAATTTGTCAAGAATTTACTCAAGATCAATGGAATTATGAACGCAACTATTGGCAAAATATAAAAAATAATCCTAGAGCATCTGGGAGAAATTTAGATTTTCATTATATCCGCGAATTTTATACTCCAGAAGAATGTTCTTTTACTTTACGTTTAGGTTGGGGTAGCGGTATGACAGGGACAACTGTTGATTTATTGTTTAAGGATGAATTGCGTTCTGAAATCCGGAATCGATGCGGTCTTGGTGCGCCTAAATTTGAAGCGCCAAAATCACGACGAACAGTCGTCAACCCCAATGGAGAAATTCGTTTTGTACCGGGATGGGTAAAGTTTAAAGTTTTATAATTTTTACAATTTAGTATGCTCATTCGCTCAACTTGGACATTAACAGTATCCAATCCCACAGTGCTACCTCGTTCCTATCATCTAGAACTGGTAAAACTATTACATAATAAATTAGACTTAGAAGTAGGAGAAGAGAAAATTCCCTCTATATCTTTTTCTACAATTTGCGGTTCATACACTACTTCACAAGATTTCTTTACATTCCAAACGGAAGAATTTTATCAATTCTCGCTTTGTGGTTTACAAGAAAAGGTTGCCAAAGCTATATCCTCACTAAAGCTAGGAGATTCACTAGAATTTCTAGGCGCGAAGTTTAATGTTATTAACCGCGAAGATAATATTAATAGTTACGAAGAACTCTATACCAACTTAGTAGCTAACGAACCAGCGGCAATTCGACGGTTTGACTTGCAGTTTACTACACCCACCGCTTTTGCTCAAGGTGGTATCACTTTACCTCTACCCATACCAACACTGATGTTCCGCAGTTGGTTGGAACGCTGGAATAATTTTGCACCTGTTTATTTAGGTGAGGATGAATTAATTACTTATTTAAGTAATGCAGTTCTTCTCAAACATCACAAAATTCAAACACGTAGTTGGCAATTACAAAGGGGATATGTAAATGGATTTGTGGGTGATGTAACGCTGCAAATTTTTAATCGTGCAGATTCTTTACTAGCAAATGTAGCGAATTTGTTAGTTCAGTATGCTCAATTTACTGGTACAGGAATCAAGACACGTTTAGGCATGGGACAGACATTAGTAAACTTATAGAACTCAACCAATTCACTATGAAGGCAATTTCATTTCTTGGCTTTAACCAGAGGGGATATCAAGAAACCACTTATCTTGATATCTCACAAATAAGAGAGTGTACAACAAAATTTATTCAGGAAGCATTAGTTGAATTTTATCAACCAGAAATTCTTTATATTTTGTTAACAAAAACAGCAGAAACTGGAATTCCGGATAATCAACCTGAATCTACTTGGGAAACTTTAAAAAAGAAACTAGCAGATAAAGTAAATTTGCAACCTGTCAAAAATGTACCTGAAGGTCATTCTACGGATGATATATGGCAATTATTTGGAATGTTAACAGATTGTTTGCAAGAAGGAGATGAAGTACTATTTGATATTACCAATGGTTTTCGTTCTTTACCTGTTTTGGCATTAATAGCTATTAGTTATTTACGTGTAGTTCGTAAAGTGAAAATTAAAGGTTTAATTTACGGTGCGTTTGATGCAAAAACTTTTGATGCCACAACTAATAAATATAAAACACCGATATTTGACCTTTTACCTATCGTTAGTCTGTTAGATTGGACAACTGCTACTGACCAATTTATAAAAACAGGGAATGGACAGGAACTAGCTAGACTACTACAAAGTTATGATATAACAGCGCAAGAATTAGCAGAAAATATCGACGGTATTGCCCAAGGTTTACAACTGTTACGTCCAATGAATGTTATGCAACAGGCTGCCATACTACCAGAACATATCGCTGCTGCTGCATCAAAAGTTTCCCAAACTGTACCACCTTTTGCTACATTACTGAGACGTGTAGAAAAAGATTATGGTACTTTTGGGTTAATTAATCCAACAGATTATCAAGATGTTCCGCAAGCATCTCTATTAAGACAATTAAAAATGGTAGAGTGGTATGCAAATAAAGGACAAACAGTACAAGCTTTATCAATAGCACGAGAGTGGCTACCTTCGTTATTATGTTATCACTTTCGATTAGATCCTTTAGATAAAGATAATCGAGAAGAAATGGAACTTTTATTGACTGGAGGCAAAAATAAAGATAAAGAATCAAAATACTTGGATGAATGGTCAAAGATTCCCAAGCCCAAGAAAAAGCCTTTGAACAGACTATGGTGCGGAGACTTGAATTTAGCTAATTTGCGTAATGACGTTCTACATGCAGGCTATCGTAAAAATCCTAGAAGTGCAAAAGACATTCTCCACCAACTTCAAGTAATTATTAATGAACTACAAAACGTCGCTAAATTGTGGAATTTACAGGATGAAAGTCTTTAATTTTCTTACTTGGAGTAAAAATTTAAATTACAATTTTTTTAAGATATGCTCAAAATCCTTTTAGTCACTATCGGTGGTTCTTTCCAACCTATCATCACCGCTATCCTCAGCTTACAACCCGACAGAGTTGTATTCATCGCTTCTGATGGCGAAAAGGGTAGCAAGTCGCAAGTTATAGGTGAGGGAACTCCCTGCGAGGTGCGTCGGGGTGCAGAAGTTATCGAAAGATTACCCAATATTCCCACACAGGTGGGGTTAGGCGATCGCTTTCAACCACAACGGGATTTGATTCTCGTACAGAACCCGGACGATTTAGGTGAATGCTATTCCAAAATTCGCGATCGCATCCGCAATTTGCAGCAAGAAAGCAGTCATGAGATTATGGCTGATTACACGGGTGGAACTAAAACGTTATCGGCGGCGATGGTAATGGCAGCTATTGATTGTGAAATTTCACTCTATCTTACCATTGCTGCAAGAGATAACTTAGTGAAGGTAGAACGGGGAGAAGTTACGCAAAGAATAGACACCAGTTTTCGTTGCTAGGAAACGAGATTGCTTAGCTGCATTTCACACTGTTGAAATATGTAATTAACAACAGCAAACAATTTCTCAAGCTCTTGAATTGTGTAAAAGGTAATATTTCTAGTAAAAGTATCTGCTTCTAGCTTACCAAATTGCCAGCGATCGCCATTAGAAGCAATACCATAGATAACTATTTGCATTTCCCCATTAAGTCTTTGGGCTGCAATCATTTCTGCTAGACATTGCGCCCAAGCGGCTTCAAAGTTATCCTGTTTTGCCTCTACTAAAATGAAATACGGCTTATCAAATACTACTTTTCCTAAAGGAGATTTTCTTGCTAAAATATACTCTGGAAAACCTGAAAGTTTCTCGTCATAATTTAAAGAATGGTGACTCCAAAGAATGAACTGACTGCGATAGCATTTCCAAACTTCTTTAAGGACTGGATAAACTAGATTTTCACAAATAGCAAATTCTGAATTATCAACAACACCGTCCCTCATCATTATTTGTAAATCTTCTCGAAAATAATCAGAGATATTAAACTTGATTTCTCCAAGAAAATTAGATTCTGCATAGGTAATGCGAAATTCTATGAGAACTTCACTTATTGTTTTATAATTACTGAAAGCCATACTACCCTCCCAAAAAAATTATATAGTCGAATGATTGGGAATCTTTTGTCTCACGCTAAAACCCAAAAGCAAGGCAGTGCGTTGGGCTGTTTCCCGACACTCACGTATCTAGCGTGCAAACAGCACAGTTAAATCCTGTACCTAAAATTTGCTATGGTGTCCAACTCGTTAATATATAAGCAGAGCAAGTGCCTATTCGCGTACCGAGGTTATGAATCTCTTCCCCGCTTCGCAAACAGATCCGCCCTTACCTGCTTGGCAAACTCTGCCAACAATGTGCGATCTCAAAAGTGAAGATCCAGAGGAACCGGGTTTGCCCGACGAATTTCATGACCTCCAACCCCAATTATTAAGACGTACCTTACACCTCAAGAACTACACAACAGACCGATTCTTTACAGGTAAAAATCTCAATCTTTACTATGATGTGGAGCAGACCGAGTGGCACAAACGCCCCGACTGGTTTTTGGTTCTGGGTGTATCTCGCCTACACCCTGAGGAAGATTTGAGAAGAAGCTACGTGGTTTGGCAAGAACAAAAAAGTCCTTTTGTTGTTGTTGAACTTCTCTCTCCCGGTACTGAAAAAGAAGATCTAGGTATCTACGCTGAATCAGAAATGGATATGTTATCGTCAGTTCAACCTGAAGTTAGTGGAGAGTTACATTTCTCGGAAAGTCAAAATGGGCTGGTGAAGAAAACTACACCACCCTCTAAGTGGGAAGTTTACGAGAAACTTCTAGGCGTACCTTACTACATTGTATTCAGTCGCTATACAAATCGGGTACGATTCTTTAGATTGATGGGTGGGCAATATCAAGAACAGCCACTCGACCATGAGAATCCCCGGATTTGGATTGCCGAACTAGAAATTGGGCTAGGTTTGTGGCATGGTGAGTTTAGGGGAATTACTCTCCTGTGGTTGCGCTGGTATGATGCTGATGGCAACTGGATACCAACGGATACAGAACAAGAACGGGCGGAGAAAGAACAAGCTTTGGAGCAAGCAGAACAAGAACGGGCGGAGAAAGAACAAGCTTTGGAGCAAGCAGAGCAAGAACGCACTAGGGCAGAGCAAGAACGCATCAGGGCAGAACAAGCAGCAGAGCAATTGCTACAGGTAGTGCGAAATTTACTTGAGATAGGAATGTCAATCACACAAGTTAGCCAACTTACTGGATTACCTGAAATGGAAGTGCAAAAGTTGCAAGAATTCTAAATGAGCTACATGCTCAACTTAAAGAAAGACAAATGTTTGTTACAAGCACCGTAAAACTTTTTTTGATAAAATTGATTTCAGAACGTAAAAATATAGAGAAACCAAATGACAGAAATATCTTCTAAGAAAAAATTCCAGCAGAGAAGAACCCTTCCAGGACACAAATTATCTCTGGGGGAAAAATTAAAATTGCCAGCTGAATCTGAAGCGTTTTATCAGCGTTGTTATGTGATTTTTGAGAAATTACGTCCTGAGTTGATGTCACAGCATTACAACTGGTTTCTTTCTATTGAACCAGATACTGGGGATTATATCATTGCCCCCAATAGGGACAATCTGTTGTTACAAAGTTGTCAGAAATATCCACACAAACGGTCTTTTATCTTTCGGCTGAATGAGACTGGAGTCTGCGGCATAATATGATTCAAGGCGAGTTTGATGATGAGGTCAAACTGTTTTTTGTTATTGATTTAATTGACACTGAGGTGAGCCTATTGAAGTTAATGCCATGTTAGATACAGGTTTTACAGACTGGTTAACTATGAACAATTCAGAGAACGTGTAAAACAAATTACTCAGGAGTTAATCGGTGGATATAAAATTGAATTTAGATGAAAGACCGTCCACGTATCCAGTCGTGTGAAGATACTAAAAAGTACTTCACCAACTCAGATACTTTTCCTTTCCTTGCATTTGAGAATTACTTTTGCAGTTTGGTCGCTGAGAGTGCGCGAATTAGCAACCAGCGCAGAAATGTTGAAGGAGGAGGGCTTTATATTTGCGACCCGAAGATCCTATTTGATATACCTATATGTGTGATTACAGGCGACCAAGACCCGCGCCATCCTCGTGAGGTAGATGCTCTAACTGCAAAATACTTCGGTGGTGATTTTATTTGGCTTCCGGACGTTGGACTCCCAGGTCACGGTCATATGCAAATGCTTGAACACGGTAACTTAGCTATTGCTGAGGTGTTTATCAATTGGCTGCATAGCAAAGGTCTATAGTTGGCAAGCAACAAATAACTAAACTCAAACCAATAATTAATCTAAATGAGTACAATAGCGATCGCGCCCCTTTTGTTTGGCATTGTACAGTGCTTTATCGGCTGAAGCGATGAGTGTATCTGGCTTGATATCGCCAGTGGGTATGACAGAAGTAATACCCAAACTAATTGTGACGATCTCCTTGATATCAGACTTTGCATGGGGAATGGCCCGAGCGTGAATTGCTTGTTGAATACTTTGTGCTACTTCGATCGCTCCTACTAAGTCAGTATTGGAGAGGAGTACCACAAATTCTTCTCCTCCGTAACGTGCTACTAGATCGGCAGGACGATGAACCATCTGTTGCAGTGTTTGCCCTATCCCGATTAGACACTCATCGCCTGCAAGATGACCATAGTAGTCGTTGTAAGATTTGAATTTATCAACATCGAATAAAATCAGTGACAGGGGTTGTTGTTCTCGTGCAAGACGTTTCCATTCTGCTTGCAGTCGTTCATCGAAGCAGCGACGGTTAGCCACCTGAGTCAAACCATCTATATTTACCAATTGTTCTAGTTTCTGATTTGCATCTTCTGCTTTTTCTTTAGCAATTACTAACTCTGCTGTTTTTTCCTGTACCCGTTGTTCCAAAGTTTCAAAAGATGTTTGTAACTGAAGTGCCATGTTGTTAAACGATTTTGCCAGTTGACCTATTTCGTCTTTTGAGCTAATTTGGGCGCGGATATCTAAGTTACCTGCGGTCAACTGGAAAACTATATTGGTAAGGTAAATTATTGGCTTTGTTAGCAGTTGCCCAATGGCACAAGCGATGATTGTCACTACTCCAGCGATAAATGCAAATAGAAACATTGCGTCACGAATTTGCTTTTCTACAGGTGCTAGGGCAACAACAAGGGGCTGTGCGAACAACACAGACCAAGGTTTATATTTTAAATGAGCGATCGCAATCAGATTTACCTGATTACCTGTTGCTGACAAAGATGCAATTAAATACGACTGTTTATTATCCAATGCTTGCTTAAGTTTTAAGTCATTAGTTGCCAATTCTTGGACAGGAGAATTAGGCAAACGCCCTGCTTGTTGAAGTTGAATTACAACATCGGAAGGCAGAGGCACAACTGATTTGAAAAGTAGTTCTGATGCAGTGCCATGTGCGAGATAAATATTATTTTCATCTAAAAGAATAGCAAAGGATTTTGCCCCACCGCGTTCAGTTTGTCGATTGACTAACTGTTGGACAACAGTAGCATTATATGAAACACGCAATACACCCAATATATCTCCCTTAGTATTGCGAACCGGACTGCTGAAAAAGAGGGCAACAAGGTTAGGAATTGTCGGCGCTCCCTTCATGCTAGAAACAAAGGGTAACCCAGTTTCCACTGTTTTTTTAAAATAATTTTGAACTGATTCATCTTTGCTAATGTTCGATGTATGCGTATCCAATACATTTTTCCCTTTTAAGTCGAGCAAAGCATAGGAGAGAATATGGAGCATATCTTTGCGACTGAGGCGGATTAATGTTTCTGTCGCCAATTGCATTTCGGGGCTGTCATCTCGCTGTTTTGGATTTAGGCTGAGGTAGCGTGCCAAACCTGGTAAAATCGCCTCTCCGCGCACGGCATTGAGATTTTCATCAATAAAGGCATCTATTCTGTTAGCAGTTTCGTTAGCCGCTGCAGATAGAACTTGTTGGGCGTTTTCAGTTAGTGCTTTTTCAGTTGTCTGTTTGTTGATAAATGCCAATAATAGCAAAGGAATCAAAGCAACAATAAGAAAAGAGGCGATCAACTTTCTACGGATACCGCCTAAAAAAAGCTGCTGCATGGCTTGAAACTAGGAGGGAGGGTTCAAGAAGGAAGAATTGAACAAACTTTTTAGCTCGGGAATGCGCGTCACGTTTCCAGAGCGAATAAAAAAGTCTCTATATATCTTGGCAGTTTTGTAGATGGAGTTAGGGTTGCTAGATTGAAAGAATTTTTGATTTTCAGCTAAATCAGTTAGGTTTACTCCCTCCAGAGAGATTGTATTGCTAGGAATTTTTAAAGCTTTGCTGATGATAGCGTTTCCTTCCCGAACATTTGCTTTCCAGTAAGTCGCAGCTTGCAGCCATCCTCGCACAAATGCACGAATGTCTTCAGGGCGAGCGCGGATTATATCACCGCGAAAGACAATCATGTCTATAATCAAGCTAGGAGTTTGTTTGCTGGTAAATAGGATATGTCCCCCTAATTTAATAGCTTCAGAAAGATGGGGTTCCCAAGTGTGTCCGGCTTGAATAACATTATTTTTGAGGTATTGAGGAATTTCTAAAGCCTCTAATTTAACCAATTTCACATCATCGCTGGTTAAGTTGGCAGTTTTCAACATCTCAATCGCGAAAACTTCGCTAAAACCGCCTAGATTTGTACCCAGCTTTTTCCCTTTCAAGCCAGCAACGGTTTTAATTTGTGATTGGGCGACTACCACATCTGCTCCTGTTGATTCACCTATAACGAGCACGCCTTGTATATCTGGATTTGCAGCACTCAAGATTATCACACTTCCCAAGGACAATGTAATACCATCATACTTACCCGCACTGAAATTTGCTTGTTCCAATCTATTGAATTGTTTATAAATTAGTTCTACATTTACCCCTTGGGCTTTGAAGAACCCTTTTTTTTGAGCAATGATGCCGGGATACTCTCCAACAAAAGATGTAAATTCCACTTTCAAGTGAGGGCGTTTGAATTCGGTCGGGGCTGAAGCATGACAAGCAAATAGCAAACAGACGGTAATGAGAAAAATACTAACGTATTTAAGTATTTTGAACATATAATATTTGATATTTTCTAATCATTGCTGATGAAATATTCAACTAAATCAGCTATCTGTTCAAATTCAAATTGACTGACAAATTTTGTTAAATATTTGATGAAAAAATTTTTCATTTTAGAAGTTTATCTAATTAATACAAGGGACTGGTGAAATTGCACAGCTAGCATCCTAATTCGCTCGATAATTTACTTGAAATGAATTTCAAAACCCGATATACAATTGGATAACATGGTAAAATTATAAGCAAGAGCAAGTTAATTAAGTAAATTTATTGTAATGTATTAGGAATCATTCGTGATAATAGAAGATAAAATTATTTTTGTCAAGTAGTAATAATGAGGAATTGGTTCAACGCTTCATTACCACAGTCAAAGCCATCGCGATCGTGATGCTTACCTAACAGTTCAATGACTCTCACTAAAAAATTCCTTATATTTTCGCATTGCCACTTTTAATCTTGTATTAGGTGCAGGAGGATTCTCAATCAAGCTAAATACCTTGTCAACATCTGAAACTGACAAAATTATCAGCTTTTCATCTTCTATGATTTTTTTTGCTTCTTTCAATGCGGCCTGAACCATAAATTGATTTAAGGTAGCACCAGACAACTCTGCTGCTCTTGCTAGAGTTTCTTGAACGCTCATAGGAATTCTGGCTATGATCCGGACTGTATTTTCGTGACTGTTAGGCATATGCAATCAAACAAGATATTATCTGAACTCTAACTCAGCGGTGTCATTTTGGCACTATCGATGTGTATATCCTTTTCGTCCGTCATAGTGCTCAAAAGCCGCTTTCACTGGAAGAAGAGTGACATTGCCCCACACTTTAGGCGGAGCCTCTAAAGAAGGCATTCCCAGGCAGAGCCTGGGAACGAGGTGAGGGGTCTGACTCACCATTCGCCAACAGCATCCTTTTAGGTTAGGAGATTCAGGTCTGTCTAACTCACGTTTGAATTACCTGGTCATTGCTCATTGGTCACTCGTTACTGGTCATTGGTCACTGCTCACTGGTCACTGAAAGTGCAGCCAGTGCAAAACCTGTTCGGGGATTTCCTCAAAGTGTTCTAGGAAAAAATCCATCAGAGCAAGATGCAGCAGATCGTTATGCGTGGGATAGCGTCGATTACCATCGCTCCTAAACCAGCCGCGAACTGTTGAATTGGAACGGGAACAGACTAAAGCCATTTGTTCGTAACTGACAGCCCACTTGTCATAAAATTGAGTTGGTGTCATGCCAAACTCCCAGTTGCTGTAAAGTGAAATGATCTTCTGTTCTCGTGGGGTGATTCGACGAGGATTGTACATCATAAAAAAAGTAATTGTGTACTAGTGCGAATCTAAATGCGTGATGAGAATGCTGTGTTCCTCCATGTAACGCCAATAAAATCGTTTTGCCATCGAAGCGGAAGAACTCCAAATATCATCGTCTTTGCAGCGATATCGATGGGTTCTCAAGCTAGGATAAACAGGACCATTATTTGCTAAACATTCAAAAGCTTTATCGTACTGCTTGCGGTCTTTTGAGGATAATGAATCAAGTTGTTTTTGAACTTTGCCAACAAAAATCAAACGAAACTTGATATGCATTGGCGCTATGTGTAGAATCCAAACCAATACCAATTTGAACAAAGAAGGCGACAGATAGTTGGTTGAAATCAAGTCTAGGCAAGACTTTCTCAATCCAAAATCTAAAATCTAAAATCCAAAATGGTATAACCGCGCACAGAGATTGCACAACGGTGGAGCGCGTGCTTTTTTGCAAATGTTCATTTGGTTATAAAGAAAATGCTGTGTGTCATACCAATTTGAACAAAGAATGCGATAGATAGTTGGTCGAAATTAAGTCTAGGTATGACTTTCTCAATCCGAAATCCAAAATCTAAAATCCAAAATGGTGTAATGGCTGTAATTAGACGATAAACGCTGCGTCGTCTACTATAAATTCAGGTTGCGTTCCCATGACTGCGACTTTACAACGATTGTGTGCTGACATGGGGTAAAATCTCACTTGGTCTTCGCGTTTGTTAACCAGTCGTGTGAGGTATTTGGATACGGTTTCGTACTGCTTCTCATCCAACACGCACTCAAAAACAGACTTTTGCACCCGCAATCCATAACTTTCAAGGATTTTCGACACCTTATTACGACGGCGATCGCTAACAATGTCATAGCAAACTAAGTAAAACATGACTACTTCACCAAAGCTAATGGTGCTTTTTCAGGTTCAGCGACATTGAAAGTAGGATTTGGGTGAAACTTCAAGGCTAAGGGACGGTAAAAATCCACTTCGCCCAACAGACAAGCAAGATATTCGCGCACCTGCAAGTCGAGACACTGACGGTAGCTGACTTCCCCAGAGTAGGGATGCAGTACAAAAGTCCGAAGTTTTGCTTCCCACTGCTGGAGGAAAGATTGTAGCAAGCCGTGTGGCTGACTCTTACCGTTTCCGTTGGTGTTAGGAAGATTTCGTACAAAATTGAGTACCAAATCATCAACGATAGGGGCGCGAAATTCTGCTGTAAAGTCCCACGCTAAAGGGAGGTCGTAATGCGTGTCCCGGTGTAATATTGCATAGTCAGGGTGAAGTTCTCTAGTATTGAGAAGCGCGTATATATATTGATGCAGCAGTTGATTTCCCAAGTTACAAAATTGGCTAATTCGCTTTGCAGTTGTCTGCGGACACTGGCTGTAGAAGTTGAGTAGGGAAGCAATAGCCCAATAGTAAACCTTATCAGCTTCCTCGCTATATTCCCGCAATTCGCTCAGAGATTTTGCGATCGGTAGACTGTCCATCAACAGCATTAAGTAATTTAACGCTCGTTGGTTGACGTGGTTTATGTGATGGCGAGTCCAACTTTGTAAAAAAACGTGTTGATTGTGTAATTTTGCCCAGATAATACTTTCAGCAGTTGCACGTAAAAACTCAAAATCGCGCACGCGCTTGCGTTGGTAGGTTAAGTATTTTGGTTGGAGTTGAGATGGGTTTTCTAATCGTCCTAAATATTCACCTGTTTGGGTTAAATATAAGACGGGAATGTTGTGCGATCGCAAGAGTTTAATAATATCTTGTGGTAGATTGACATTACCAAAGATAATAAGTTGAGTGAGATTGCGAAGTGGTATGCTAATGCGTTGTTCCTGTTGATGAAACACCTTTAAATAACGGTGTTGAATTTTGAACGATACATCTTGTTCCGTGATGTAAATTGTAGACATAAATGAAAACCAACTAGGTTTGTTTGTAGATAAGAAAGTTTGCTTTTCTTATCTATATTTCTATTTTTTCAGATAGCTATATGAGTTCGTATCTGTGTAGAAGCAATTTTTATATGACTTCGTATATGAGTTATATGAGTTGCCAGTCCGATTCGGAACGAATCTTGAAAACTGTTTTTATGTCGAACTCAGGTTAAAGTAAGGTAAACTCATAGAGTATCCGCCTGAACGTAGTTTTGTTCCATGTCTCGTTGGTTCAACATCGCAGGTCCTTGCCAAGACGATATCCACTATATGCTACCGCCAACTGCTCGGTTGCCGGATTTAGACGAGCTCATTCAACAGCGGAGTTATTTTGTAGTTCATGCACCCCGACAAACAGGGAAAACAACCGCGATGCTAGCCCTGGCAAAACAGCTGACTCTAAGTGGGCGCTACACAGCAGTCACCGTATCAGTAGAAGTCGGAAGCGCTTTTAATAATGATGTCGGTGCAGCAGAATTAGCGATTCTTGGAACATGGCGCGATACAGTTGCAGATATATTACCCAAAGAGCTACAACCACCAGTTTGGAATACAGAAGAACCCGGACGGAGAATTCAAGCTTCTTTACGAGCTTGGGCGCAGGCTTCACCCCGACCTTTGGTAATATTTATCGATGAAATTGATTCGCTACAAAATGAAACCTTGATTTCAGTTTTACGCCAGTTACGTGATGGTTATCCCAGGCGTCCTAATAACTTCCCTTTATCTGTAGGGTTGATTGGCTTACGTGACGTGCGTGATTATAAAGTCGCATCCGGTGGTAGCGTTCGCGAAGCGTCTCCTACGGAGAATCGCTTAAACACGGCGAGTCCCTTCAATATTAAAGTGAGTTCCCTAACACTGAGAAACTTTCACGCTGAGGAAGTGGCAGAATTATATCAACACCATACTGACGAGACTGAGCAAGTTTTCACCCAACTTGCAAAAGCAACAGCATTTGATTTGACTCAGGGACAACCTTGGTTAGTCAATGCCCTCGCCAAAGAAGTTGTTGAAAAAATGGTAAAAGATAGAAGTATTACCATTACCCACGAACATATATTAAAAGCCAAAGAAATTCTCATTGCACGTCAGGATACCCATTTAGACTCCTTGGCAGAAAAACTTCGCGAAAAACGAGTCAAAGATATTATTGAACCGATGCTTGCTGGAGGAGCCTTAGGGGATACGACCGCAGATGACCGACAATATTTAATTGATTTAGGATTGTTGCGACGCGACCCCGCAGGAGGACTCGTGATTGCCAATCCCATTTATCGCGAGGTCATTCCCCGTGTTTTAGTGCAGGGGACTCAGGATAGTTTACCCCACATTAGCCCCAGTTGGTTGACGGACTCTGGAGAGCTAAACATTGATGACTTACTACAAGCATTTATGAGATTTTGGCGTCAGCATGGCGAACCACTCTTAGGCAGTACTGGATATCATGAAATTGCGCCTCACATAGTACTGATGGCATTTTTACATCGCGTCGTTAATGGTGGTGGAACCTTAGAGCGGGAATATGCTATTGGTAGCGATCGCATGGATTTATGTTTAAGATATGGTTCTACGACTTTAGGTATCGAATTAAAAGTATGGCGCGAGAAGAAAGGCGATCCCCAAGATGAAGGGCTTGAACAATTGGATTCATACTTAGCGAGATTGGGATTAGATTTTGGTTGGTTATTTGTATTTGACCGACGGAAAAATGCACCGCCGATGGAAGAAAGAATATCAACCCAAATTGTTACCACAAAAAATCACCGCTCTATTACTGTTATCCGTGCTTAAGAAGTTCTTTTTTACTCATCTACAAAACATAACCACAGTCAAAGCCATCGCGATCGTGATGCTTACCTAACAGTTCAATGACTCTCACTAAAAAATTCCTTATATTTTCGCATTGCTGCTTTTAATCTCGTATTGGGTGCAGGAGGATTCTCAATCAAGCTAAATACCTTGTCAGCATCTGAAACTGACAAAATTATCAGCTTTTCATCTTCTATATTTCTTTTATACAGCATCATTGCCTTTGTTGATTGTTTCCGCTCTAAAGAACTCGGCAAAATGGCCCCGTAACTTCGGTATATGATAAACGCATCACCGCCTTTGTTGATTATACAGTTATCAATCGTGTTTTCGTCCCCGTGAGGGGAAGAAGAATTAAAACAGAATAAACTTAGAAGAGTAAGGCCTTTGTGGCTGCAAGGTTTCCGTCCCCGTGAGGGGAAGAAGAATTAAAACGGAAACTTTGCAGTAAAATAAAATCTGTTTTTCAAGTTTCCGTCCCCGTGAGGGGAAGAAGAATTAAAACTTAATAGATCTGGAAAACAGGTACAACCTGGCTAGGTTCTGTTTCCGTCCCCGTGAGGGGAAGAAGAATTAAAACGATTTTGTTTACATTAGAAAATTCTTAGGAGTCTGTACGTTTCCGTCCCCGTGAGGGGAAGAAGAATTAAAACTCCTTCCGGAGAAGGTAAACCTCCGGCAACAAAGAGTTTCCGTCCCCGTGAGGGGAAGAAGAATTAAAACAGTTCTATTCCAGGTTGTAGGACCAATAGATTGGAGAGGTTTCCGTCCCCGTGAGGGGAAGAAGAATTAAAACCCCAGGAAATGCTAGTACTGAAGTTAATGCGCTACAAAAGTTTCCGTCCCCGTGAGGGGAAGAAGAATTAAAACATAAGTTAATCCAGTGGGGAGAAATTTTCTACCTCCCTGTGTTTCCGTCCCCGTGAGGGGAAGAAGAATTAAAACCGCACAAGCGCTCTAGTTCTACCTCTTACTGAGGTAGGTAGTTTCCGTCCCCGTGAGGGGAAGAAGAATTAAAACCTTATGTTCAAGGAGGTAAGGACTACCCCAACTATAGTTTCCGTCCCCGTGAGGGGAAGAAGAATTAAAACAAGACAAAGACGTCACAATAGGTGGATCAGCATCAGTTTCCGTCCCCGTGAGGGGAAGAAGAATTAAAACAAAAAATTCCTCCTACAAAGAGGGAGGATCAGATGAGTTTCCGTCCCCGTGAGGGGAAGAAGAATTAAAACTCTCAGAAAACTTTTACTTGACGCTATCAGCGTGGAGTAATGTTTCCGTCCCCGTGAGGGGAAGAAGAATTAAAACAGGCTATACTCTGGAGTGCTTCCTGGTTTGGGACAGCAAAGTTTCCGTCCCCGTGAGGGGAAGAAGAATTAAAACCCTACCCTGATAGAACCCTTACTACAATTGGGTTTGAAGATGGCATTTTCGCGGGGGGTGTAGTTTCACTGTCAACAGGCGTGTTTTAGTGTCAATAACTCATCCCCACACCCATCTCAAACTCTTACACTACAGACTTTCCGAGGGGGTCAACGAAATCATAAGCTTTCCAGCGATCGCCATACCCCCGCGAAAAGCTTGCGTGTAGAAAGCAAAAAGTAATACCTTCGCTTTCAATTGGAAACTTTAGGGGAATTGCAAAAGACAAATTTTCCCCTCTTATGGAACAAGCATTGCGATCGCTATCTTAATGAACAACGGGCAAGACACGCTATTCCACTAGAAAACTTGGGACATTTTTTGTTTGGAAGTCTCTTATATTAAACTGTCAAGGTTCTGTTTTTTGAAGTATAACAAATTACTCTTCATTTTTAAAGCACGGTTTGTCAACTTAACATAAATTTTTACTCTTGACTCAGATAGAGATAGTTACTCGTGTAAACTGCGAGTCAGAGCCTCTCAAGAAGGCATTCCCAGGCGGAGCCTGGGAACGAGGTCACTGGTCACTGGTCACTGGTCACTGGTCACTGGTCACTGAAGTATAGTTACCAATATACATACGCCTATTGGTCACTGGTCACTGGTCACTGGTCACTGGGTACTGGTCACCGGTCACTGATTACTTTTCCCAAACCATTGGACGGTAAACTTCCACTTCTCCTTTCAAACAGGAGATGTACTCGCGTACCTGTAACTCGATCGCACGACGAAACACCACTTTTTGTCCACTGTGAGGGTGTGTTAATTCAGATTGCAATTTTTCTTCCCAATGCTTGAGAAACTTTTTGAGGGCGTGCGGCTGAAAATACACCCCGCCTCGTTCATCAGGTAACGTAAAATCATCAATCGTAAAAATTTGAGAATTTACCAAATAAGCCACCAGAGAATCAACCGACGCCCTCCACTCCTCAACAAGATCGCTGACGAGGGCAGGATGGTTGTCTCTTGGAACGTGAAGATTGCCAAAGTGAGTATGCAACCCTATTGTTTGAACGAAAGAAAAAACATTTTGACTTAACAAAGTGTACCCCAAACTGAACATACTATTAATTGGGTCAGTAGGCGGACGCTTGGTACGCTTTTCAAATTTAAACGAACCAGAAAATAAACTTCCCAGTGCTTGAAAATAAATTGTCGCCGCCTTTCCTTCATATCCCCGCAGCATATCCATATTCTCTGCAAAAGGTAATTTGCTCATTAAAATCTCTAGATCGCGAGCCGCCGTTTTGATAACTGTTTCATCTACATCTTGAGATTTACGACGACGGTTTAACCTCATGAGCAAGATTCGCGAGTTATGCAACTTGGCTCTGACTATGGCTTCAGCTTGACGGCGTGTGAAATCAGGATTTTGACAGCACTCAACCTGTCGCATCAAATATTCAACTTTTGCATCACCTTCTACTTGTAACCTCCCAAAATATCTTCCCTTCTGGGACAAATACATAATTGGTATCCGTCGCTGCAACGCCATACTGACCGCACCATGTGATACATTGCAACAACCAAATAAAACAACATTACTGACCCTGCTGACTGGAAGCTTAATCCGTAACTCTCCCTGATAGAATACTTGAAACTGCTGATTTTTGACACTTAGATAAGCGCCTTGATCGGTTACGTATAATGTAGACATAGACTCCTGCCAAAGATGAGAAATTGGTGCTGAAGGAAATTTGATAGGCTTATCGGTACTGCAAGCTTTTGGAGGACGGGAAACAAATTTTACAGGGCGTTCCTTGGGACGAAAATAAGGTAAACCTGATTCGTTTGTCACCCATACCCCTTCACGAGTAATGACTGGTGGGGGTGGTGCGTAAACTTCACCTTTAGCAAAGCGATACCCAAGAAAGGTAAATTCGTCACCAGGAGCAAAAATCTGGGTTTTTTCTAGCTGAAGATTTAAATACAATTCCCCCAACCAAGCAGCCACCTTATCTAGAGTGCGAGTCGCTTCCTGGAAACTGCTACAAGCAATTGCAAAATCATCTCCGTACCGAACTAGATTGATAGACTGATTAAGGCATTTTTTGTCAAATTCATTCAGGTATAAATTTGCCAATGCTCCAGATAAAACCCCACCTTGCAACACTCCTTTACCTGGGTAAATCGGTTTACCATTGATGACAATTCCCGATCGCAATTGCCCTTCAAGCAATTGAACTACAATTGGTTCGAGCAGCAGTTTTTCCAAAGCAGTTAACAGTAAAGCCCAAGACAAACTGTCAAAAAACTCAGCAATGTCAGCCTTAATAATCCACTTTGGTTGCAAGTGGTAGTATGAATATAAATGCTGTACTGCTTGCTGTATATTCCGTCCGGGACGATAAGCGTAGCTGCAATCAAGAAACGTATCTTCCAATGGAAAATACAGTTCCTCTAGTAGCAAACGTTGCACAATTCTGTCCCGAACGGTAGGAATACCAACCAAACGCTTGCCACCACTGCTTTTAGTGAGATAAAATCCTTTAGCAGGGCTAGCGTGGTAAGATTCTTGTTGTAATTGATGCAAAAGAATGCGTAACTGGTCATTGACAGCAGATGCAAATAAGTCAACATCAATTCCATCTACACCTGCACTTTTAGTTCCCGCACGGACAAGAAGCCATGCAGAAGTGATTTGTTCAATAGTGAACATAATTAAGTAGTTAGAAAATTTGTATTGCCCTTAAATCTAATTGTTGCAGTCGCGTATATGAGTACGTATATGAGTTATTGACTTCGATATATGACTTCGTGTATGAGTTGATGTAGTTGGGTTTTTACGATAGGCTATGAATCAGCGCTCAGTTATTGCATCGCCAGAAGGCATCAGTCGCGCTAAAGCCGCCTTAGCTCGTCAAAATTTCAATCAAAAGGCTTTTGCTTTAAAAGTAGGGCTTGCTTACTCAACAGTCAATCATTTTTTTACTAGAGTACCGATCTACCGCACCAATTTTGAGGAAATTTGCAAATTTCTCGATCTAGACTGGCAAGAGATCGTCGCAAAATCTGAATCTGTAGAAGAAACTCAAAAACTGTCACCTCTCGATAAACTTTGGCAGCAACTTCAAACACTTGGCTCACCTACGGAAAAAATGGGACTCGTCTTGGTACAAGAAAACACATTAAGCTGGAACTGGCAAACTCCGAGTCCTTATGAAAAATCTGTACGTGTGGGTAACCACATTCAATTTGAAATCAATTTTGATAAGCCCGGTTATTTATTGCTTCTACAAAAAGATACATCGGGAGAAGTGTGGTGTTTTTGTCCCTCATGTTTTGCTTCCCAACCATACCTAAATACAGGTAAAACCATTTTGCCCCAGGAAGGTTCCTCCATGAGAGCTTTTCCAATTGAAGGGACTCCAGGTCAAGAGGAAATTTTAGCAGTTGTTACTAAAACAATGCCCAGTTTGGATTGGCTACCTCAAGAGAGCGACGATCCTTTGCAAATAGAAGCAAGTCATTTAAGCCGATTATTAGAATATATTAATCAAACTGGAGAGTACCAGGTTATGTATACACAATATATGATTACAGAATAATTTCCTCTTATCGAAATAAAACGTTCAAGTTGGATTTACCCTCATATGACACACATAATTGAGCGCTTAAACACTCTGAACGCGCAAGTTGTACAACTATTTGGACAAGGTGACTTAGAGCAAGCAGTTATTGTTGCCAAGCAAGCCATCTTGCTAGCACAAAGTACACAAACTACCGAACATCCGGTTTATTGCGATAGCGTGAATAATCTAGCAGAATTATATCGCATACAAGAACGTTATTCAGAAGCAGAATCTTTATATCAACAAGCTTTAAATACGAGAAAAAGATTATTTGGGGAAGAACATATAGATGTTGCACAATCTTTAAACAATCTAGCAGCACTTTATGTATCACAAGGGCATTATTCTCAAGCCGAACAATATTTCTTAACTACCTTAAATCTTTGGAAACAGTTGCTAGGAGATGAACATCCTCAAGTTTTAATTGTTCTCAATAATATAGCAAACGTTTATCGAGAGCAAGGACGTTATCAAGAGGCAGAAAATCTCTATTTACAAATTATCAAAATCCAAAAGAAGAATCCGAGTGAATATGAATCTCACGATATCTGGCGGACATTAAACAATTTTGCTGTACTCTATGAGTCTCAAGGACGTTATCAAGAGGCAGAAAATAAGCATTTAGAAGCCATAGATAGAATCAAACATCTTCAGGGTTCAGAACATCATGATATAGCTGTCAGCTTAAATAACATAGCAGTACTGTACGATTTACAAGGACATTACTCCCAAGCAGAAGAAAACTATCTGCAAGCCTTGGCAATCTTGAAAAAATTGCTAGGTGACGAGCATTCCTATATTGCATCAACTTTAAATAATATAGCAGGAAATTACAAAGAGCAGGGACGCTATTTGGAAGCAGAAAAAAAATTCATAGAAGCTTTGGTAATGAGAAAAAGCGTCTTTGGAGACGAGCATCCTGAAGTGGCAGCTAGCTTGAGTAATTTAGCAGAAATTTATCTTCTACAAGGACGTTACCCAGAAGCAGAGAAAAATTATCTAGCAGCCTATTCTATGAGGAAACGTTTGTTTACTTCAGAACATCCCAATATTGCAGAGAGTTTAAATAATCTCGCAGTGCTCTACTTCTATCAAGGACGCTACACTCAAGCAGAGCAAATGCATTTCGAATCATTATCAATGTGCGAACGTTTACTAGGTAAACAGAATCCTGACTACGCCGACTATTTAAACAATCTGGGAAAGCTTTATCAAAATCAAGGACGTTACTCGGAAGCCGAACAAAAGTATTTGGAAGTTTTAGGAATTAGAAAAATATTGCTAGGTGAGGACCATTCTTCTATTGCGGAGATATTTAACGATCTAGCAGAAGTTTATCGTTTTCAAGGGCGATATGTTCAATCCGAGCAAATGCACCTAGCAGCATTAGCCATGAGAAAAAAATTGCTAGGAGAACAGCATCCCGATGTGGCTGCAAGTCTCAATAGCTTAGCAGTATTATATAACACTCAGTTTAAATATTCTCAAGCCGAGTCATTATTTTTAGAAGCTTTGACAATTTTCAAAGTCGCGTTTGGGGATCGACATCCACAAGTCGCAAGCAGTATGAATAATTTAGCGGATATTTATGGTTCTCAAGGGCGCTATCTGGAAGCCGCACAGATGTATACGGAAGTGTTAAAGATGAGAAAATCTTTATTAGGAGAAGAGCATCCTGATGTGGCTCGCAGTTTAAATAATTTGGCAGAAATAGACTTTTCGCTTGGGCGATATTTTGAAGCAGAGCGGAAATACTCGGAAGCTTTGGAACTGAGAAAACGTCTACTAGGCGAAGAACATCCAGATGTTGCACGAAGTTTGAATCATCTTGCCACTATATTAACAGCTAGCGATCGCCCTGCTGAAGCTTTGTCTTACCGTATCCAAGCAAGTTATATTAATGATAAATTAATTAGTAGAGTTTTTGCCTTTAGTTCCGATAACGATCGCTTCGCATTGATTGAAAAACTTCGAGGCAATTTTGATTTATTTCTCTCCTTAATATACAAGCATCTGTTTGACTCAGATAGCGCCAAGCAGCAAGCATTGGACTTTGTTCTGAAACGCAAAGCTCTAACAACTGCTTCCCTAGCTGCTCAAAACCAAGCCTTAGGAAGCGATCGCTATCCTCATCTTCAAGACAAGTTTCATCAACTGAGCGAGTTGAACGCGCAGTTAGTCACCTTGACTTTCTCCGCTTCTCGAATCAACGATTTCACTGCGTATCAAGAACAGTTAGCGCAACTTGAAGAGCAACACGATCGCCTACAAAAGCAACTCGCATTAGAAATTCCAGAAATTCAACTCTCCGAGCAACTTCCCAACCGTTTTGCGGTAGCTGAAGCATTACCAACCCATTCGATTTTAATTGAATTTGTCCGCTGCGATGTTTTCGATTTTCATGCAGTCCGGGCTAAGGGAGATACACAATGGTATGCTCCTCGTTATCTGGCGTTCATTCTACCATCTGGGCAACCGGATGCAGTACAAATGATAGATTTAGGAGAAGTAGAACGAACTGATAACCTCATTCAAGTATTTCATTCACAGGTATCTGACCATACCAAAAAAACACTAGCAGTGGGAAAATCCGTTTCTCTACCTAAGTTGCACGTTAAACAATATGATTCCAAAACAGCTATTAAACTCAGTCAAAGACTTTTTCAGCCAATCCTTGAGGGAGTCAGAGGCTACAAACATTTGATATTTGCACCAGATGGAAACCTCAACTTAGTGCCGTTTCAAACTTTACCACTTGATGAGACAGGTACGCATCTTCTTATGGACGAATACACTATCTCGTATTTAGGAGTTGGACGCGATATTCTCCGCTCTAGAGTTCAGACAAAAAGTACTGCGAACACATCTATAATAATAGCCGATCCAGATTTTGATTTAGCTAGCGAGCCGATAAGATGGGGAGTGGGGAGTGGGGAGTGGGGAATGGAGAAAAGGTCACACAACACTCAAGTTAAAACTGCGATCGCTTCACAGCAACCTTCAAACGAAGAATTTATCAACACTCTTGATGGTAAACTTTTGTCCCCCACTCCCAGTACAAGATTTCTTGGTGAAAGTGTTGCCAAAAAGCTCAAAAATGTACGTTTATATGTAGGAACAGAAGCACTTGAAACGCACTTCACCACTCATGAATGTCCCAACATCATGCTCATCGCTACTCACGGTTTGTTCTTACCAGACGTACAACAAGAACCACCCAAGGTAGGGAGTGAAGAGTTCGAGCATTTTGTATCAACAGTAAAAAATCCCATGATGCGATCCGGACTTGCTCTAGCAGGAGCTAATACTTGGCTCTCTGGTGGGACTCTACCTCCGGAAGCAGGTAAAGGATTTCTCTTAGCCCAAGATATTGCCAGTTTAGACTTGTGGGGGAACGAACTCACTGTGCTATCCGCCTGCGATACTGGTAGAGGAGACATCAAAATTGGCGAAGGCGTATTTGGATTGCGTCGGGCTTTTGTCGTAGCAGGAGCAAAAACATTAATTATGAGTTTGTGGAAAGTTCCTGACACAGCAACTGCATTGCTGATGGAGCGTTTCTTCGACAACTTACAGAACGGGATGAATCGTGCAGAAGCGTTACAGAATGCTCAGAATTACATTCGTAAGCTGACAGTAAAAGAATTGCGACAGTCTACTTTGGGTCTTGAAGTCTTAAAAGATCTGTTGAAAGTTAACAAATTGTCACAACAAAGCAAAATTGATTGTAACGAAGAAGATACGCCTCTTGAGCATCCTTTCTACTGGGGAGCATGGATTTGTCAGGGAGACACAAATCAGTGACCAGTGACCAGTGACCAGTGACCAGTGACCAGTGACCAGTGACTAGTGACTAGTAAGCAGTTTTGGGCATCCCGATATTTTTTGGATAAAAAATTATGTAAAACAATAGAACATTCGCGAAGTTAGCAAGGTGGGTGTTGAAAAGTGAGAAGTAATTAGTTATACTATGAGAAATTTAAGCCAAACTTCAACAGAACCTTGACAATTAGATAATAAGTTTCCAAATGAAGGAAAGAGTGTTGTTTTTGACTTTTAACACTTAGGTTTTTCGCGGGGGTCTAGCGATGGGTGAAACCCTTGTAGTTTCGTTGACCCCCTCGAAAGCCGGATACTCTAAGGATTTAAAGTGGTTGGAACAGCCATTTTTTGTCAATAAACTCAAGCTTATTGACACGACAAGTACACCGCCGCGAAAATAGCACCTTCAAAGTCAATCCTGGTAAGGTTTCTAGAACGGTAGGGTTTACATTTCTCTTCCCCTCACGGGGACGGAAACGTTGTAAGGCCGGACGTGCCTTACAGATTGGACAAAAAGTTTACATTTCTCTTCCCCTCACGGGGACGGAAACGAATTTTCCCTTGAGGAAAGGCGTACTCAATAAGCTTAGTTTACATTTCTCTTCCCCTCACGGGGACGGAAACGAGTTTTCTCTCATAGTAGTAACATGTTCTTCTGGTTTACATTTCTCTTCCCCTCACGGGGACGGAAACCCCCCAGCCTGGGCCGGAAGAGAATAAAAAAACAAAAGTTTACATTTCTCTTCCCCTCACGGGGACGGAAACTGGCTCATAGAAATTGATTTCCCAGTAGATTTGCTCTAGTTTACATTTCTCTTCCCCTCACGGGGACGGAAACCTCATCTAAGAGATAGAGTACGAGGCCTCCACCTGCTAGTTTACATTTCTCTTCCCCTCACGGGGACGGAAACCGGGAGACAAGGGGAGCTGCCCTTGGTTATTCGCAGGTTTACATTTCTCTTCCCCTCACGGGGACGGAAACGGAAAGGGTGTTAGAGTGGTCAGGATTTGCCACATTTAGTTTACATTTCTCTTCCCCTCACGGGGACGGAAACCGCTCGCTAAACCGATAAGGTCGATTTGAGGAAATTGGGTTTACATTTCTCTTCCCCTCACGGGGACGGAAACCATTTGCATTTTGGAGCTGCAATTGGCGATATTTGTTTACATTTCTCTTCCCCTCACGGGGACGGAAACTCCAATTTAAACGGAACATTTGGGCTGACAATTGTTACGTTTACATTTCTCTTCCCCTCACGGGGACGGAAACAGTAGTAGCACCACCTTGCGTAACTTCTTCAGCAAAAACAGTTTACATTTCTCTTCCCCTCACGGGGACGGAAACTTGATTTTCGTCCGGAAACTAGATTCCAAGCAAAAAATGTTTACATTTCTCTTCCCCTCACGGGGACGGAAACGAGAGGTAAGCTCATTGGTCCATCAATCAATAATAGTTTACATTTCTCTTCCCCTCACGGGGACGGAAACTTGAGGCAGAATTGCCCGTCCCATGGGGCAATAACATAGTTTACATTTCTCTTCCCCTCACGGGGACGGAAACCTTTCGCCGGGAAAGCTCTTCAGCCATCGCAGCGAGTTTACATTTCTCTTCCCCTCACGGGGACGGAAACCTGGGCCAAAACAGATCCGGCACCGCTAAAGCCAACAAGTTTACATTTCTCTTCCCCTCACGGGGACGGAAACTCTCGAGCCCTTTCCCATCCGCATACTTAATTACTTGTTTACATTTCTCTTCCCCTCACGGGGACGGAAACAGAAAGAAGTGCTCTAGATCGATTGCCTCTGGATAGAGCTGTTTACATTTCTCTTCCCCTCACGGGGACGGAAACAAGGACACGGAGACCGATAAGGGCTACTAAACCAGCAAAAGTTTACATTTCTCTTCCCCTCACGGGGACGGAAACTATCAAAGTTCTTTGGTTGATAACCGGGCGGAAATTCTGGTTTACATTTTTCTTCCCCTCACAGGAATGGAAACAATTGTCACAGTTGTATCTAAACTTTTTAGCATCAAGCGTTTAGGCGTTGCTGAATCAAAATATGAATCAGTGGATGAAGACAGAATCGCGATCGCAGGCTCTTCTTTTGGTGGAATTCAAACCGTACTTGCAACTGAGAAAGAACTTGGTTTGCGGGCTACCATTGCCTTTGCTCCGAAGGAACCGCAGCCTATAGCAGATGAACACAGATAAATCTGTACTTCATTCAAGTGAGAACCGCTATAATGACCTAGTTACAGCAGTTTTCACCTAAATGAACTACACCATATGTAAGGGCGCAAGGCCGCCGTGCCTCTACAGCTGTGGTCTATTTACCTGAAAATGGCTGTAGGACGTACTTTCTGCCAACTTTAGGCAGATTCGAGATGACTCTGGTTTGATAAAGTTGAGCTTGTAATATTTTTCTTTTCTTGTTGCCGTTTACGCCATTTATCAGCGACTTTTTTAAATTCTTCTATTTCTTCAAAATCAACTTGTACAGACGCATTTTTAAATTTTATACCTAGTGCTTCACTGACATCTAGGATTTCTAGAAAAAACTAGTAATATCATACTTTGTTAAGGTAATTTTTTAACCTACAGATTGAGTGAAAGCACTCCTAATTCAAGTACCTTTGTTAGAGTAACCTGGTTTGAGCTACCTAGTGTGGACACATCTATTCTACTTAAAACCTTTCTTGCTGTCTTTGTGCTTGCAGATGCTATAGGAAATATACCCATACTGTTGGTTTTAACTAAGGGTATGGAACCAGATGACAGAAACAAAGTTATAGACAAAGCTATTTTGATAGCAATAGCAGTTCTTTTAGTTTTTGCCTTCGGCGGTAGATTTATCTTAAGTTACTTGGATATTAGTTTGGGATCTTTGCGAGTAGCAGGAGGATTGCTGCTGTTGTTAATTGCTTTACAAATGCTCCAAGGAGATATGGATACACCAATTATCGATCGCGATCGCGATGTTGCAATCACGCCATTAGCTTTGCCATTGCTAGCGGGACCTGGTACACTCTCAACAGTAATGCTACTTATGTCTGAATCTCCTAGCCCACACCTCAGTGTAATTGCAGGTATTGTGGGAGCAATGTTTCTGAGTTGGTTGATTTTGCGTTTATCAATTTATATTGATAAATGGATTGGCGCGGAAGGAGAGGTAATTATTACTCAGCTTTTAGGTTTCTTGTTAGCTGCACTAGCAATAGAAATTGGGAGTACGGGGATTAAAGAATTATTTTTGACGTAGCTCATACTGATACTTTTAATCCAAACAACTTCTGACATCTAGGACATCATCGGACAGGCTCTCTTTTTTACATTTGCTGCAAGAAATGTAATATCGTTTCTTAAAATGTTAGCGAGGGACGATCGCCCCTTGAAAAGAGAGAAAAATACTTTCACTCGTCCCCCTTTTCAAGGAAATCTAGGGCGATCGCTTTGCGAAATATAAAATCTTTTATCTTATTTTTCATGAATTGTTACTAATAATGACATTTTTTTAACATTGAGAGGTTGTTTGAAAAGTAGTTGGCTGTGATTTTAGGTACTTATCGATCCCCCCTAGCCCCCCTTAAAAAGGGGGGAAAATACTCTCACTCGTCCCCCTTAAAAAGGGGGGAAAATACTCTCACTCGTCCCCCTTAAAAAGAGGGGAGAATACTCTCACTCGTCCCCCTTAAAAAGAGGGGAGAATACTCTCACTCGTCCCCCTTTTTAAGAGGGGAGAATACTCTCACTCGTCCCCCTTTTTAAGAGGGGAGAATACTCTCACTCGTCCCCTTTTTAAGGGGGAGAATACTCTCACTCGTCCCCCTTTTCAAGGGGGATTTAGGGGGATCTTGAATTTTTTGCTACTAATAAAAGGACTTTTCAAACATCCTCTAAGAGATGTAGCTTCCAATATCCTTGGCATACTAAGTTTTTTGGCGCTGACTCCAAAAGTTGCCAAAGTTGAGATAAATTTAAAGTAGGTCTATATTTTATACTAAACTACCACGGAAAATTATTCAACAACTAAAATTTGGTCACTGGTCACTGGTCACTGGTCACTGGTGACTGATTACTGGTCACTAGTCAGGTGATTACTGAAAAAAATAATACGTATTATGTGAGACAGAAGCCATTATTGGGAAAAATATTACAGTAAGACACAGCAACAAAGTTAAGCAACTGACTCCAGAAATTTGACTATCTGGCGTACAGCAGCTACGGATATTTTCCAGATCGCCTCTAAGGTGAAGCGAAATTAGCTTTGTTGGGCACGTATTAAACAGAGTAGATGGGAGCAACACTGGAGATAGATTGAATGAAAAAATTGACCTTTTACGTTGTTTTGTTGCATTGCTTATTTTTGGGAATGTCATCTGCTAGAGCAACGGATGGCAAACCAGATGTAACGCGGGTAACGGATGTGGTAGATAGGTTATCTGTGAAGGATACTGATGTCTTATCTACTACAAAATATACTGATAAATCCATTCTTGACACATCCTCTCGCACGGGGTTAAAGCAAAACCAAGTCTGGGTTCTCGACCAAAAAAAGCCGCAAGCACAACGCAAACCTTTTACTTGGGTTGTTAATGATACCAAAAAAGTCGGTCAGCAACCTCTTCTACAACTACAGAAAAACTTAGATAAAGCCGAAGAACCCGATGAAAAAGCAGGTACTACTGCAAAACCCGCACCGAAGGAGGAATTTGAAGCCTTTGACAAAGTAGTTAAAGATACTGAAAAACTTCAAGGATTGTTCACACTATACCGAAATAAAGAACAGAATAAGATATATCTAGAAATTAATCCGAATCAATTAAGTAAAAATTACTTAGCTACAGCAACATTGGAATCTGGCATCGGTGAAGCTGGAATCTATAGTGGTATGCCCTTACAAGATTTCTTATTTTACTTTCAACGGACGAATAAAAACATCCAATTTGTAGTTCGGAATGTGAATTTTCGCGCTCGTGAAGGAGATCCCCAACAGCGATCGCTCGCCCGCTCGTTCAGCGATTCAGTTCTTTACTCTATACCAATCAAAAGTATCCATCCACAACGCAAAACCATACTTATAGACTTAGGCGAACTCTTACTTACAGATTTAGCAGGATTATCTTATGGTTTGGGAATTTCTCCAAGCACAGATAAATCATATTTTGGGAATGCCAAAGCCTTCCCTCTCAACATGGAAGTTGAGTCAGTCTTAAATTTTTCCAGTACGAGCGGTAGCGACAGCAGCATGTTCCGGTTTGCTTCCCTAGCAGATAGCCGTGGATTTAACTTGCGCGTTCACTACAGTTTCTCTCAACTTCCTGACAACGGTTATCGTCCGCGTTTAGCCGATGAACGAGTCGGTTATTTTATTAGCGCGTACCAAGACTTGTCCGATGACGAGCGCAAAGAACCCTTCGTCCGCTATATCAACCGATGGAATCTCAAAAAACAAGATCCCAAGGCAGCTATTTCACCACCTGAAAAACCTATTATTTTCTGGATTGATAACGCAATTCCTTTAGAGTACCGAGATGCTGTCAAAGAAGGCGTTTTGATGTGGAATAAAGCCTTTGAAAAAGCTGGATTCAAAGATGCCATTCAAGTTCGTCAAATGCCAGATGATGCCACTTGGGATCCAGCCGATATACGTTATAACACCATACGATGGATTAACACGGTAGATGGTTATTTTGCTTTAGGACCATCTCGTGTTAATCCCTTGACTGGAGAAATTTTAGATGCTGATATTCTCGTTGACGCTAGCTTCATCAGAGCACTGAAGGGTGAATATCGCAAAATCGTCCAACCCAACCAAACACAAGCCCGAACTCCTCTATCAGCATTGATGCAAGAACGTCTTCTATGTAACAATCGCTTAGACGCTAAAAATAATGAAACTCCTGACAAAAATGCATCAACAGATGGATTTGGTAACCGTCTCTCACAATTAGCAGGGACGTTCGATCTTTGCTACGGAATGGAAGCAGCCAACCAATTTGCTTTTGGTTCCATGGCAATGTCACTGCTGCAAGACACACCTCCAAGTAGCGAACAAATAAAAAACTATATTCATCAGTATTTACGTCTTATTATTGCTCATGAAGTCGGACACACTTTAGGGTTAAGGCATAACTTCCGTGGAAGTACTTTGCTCGCTCCCGAACAAATGAACAATATGGAACTTACTCGCCGTAAAGGTCTTATCTCATCAGTGATGGACTACATTCCACCTAACATTGCACCTAGAGGAACCAAGCAAGGTGATTATTTTCCTAGCATGGTAGGGATTTATGATGAGTGGGTCATTCAATACGGTTACACACCCCTACCAGCTGCATCCACAACTGCGGAAAAGTCCTTCTTGGACAAAATGGCTAGTGAGTCTTACAAACCCGAATTGAGTTACTCCACAGACGAAGATGTTTTAGACCTCGACCCAACTTCTAATGCATGGGACAATAGCAGTAACGTTCTAGCATATTCTCAGGAACAGTTGGATAATGCACGGTTTATGTGGGAACGCCTTAACAAGAGTTACCCTAGTGCTGGTGAAAGTTTTAGTGATGTCAAAGAACGATTTGGCACCGTGTTTAGTAATTATGTCCAGAATATTTACTATATTTCAAAATACATTGGCGGTCAGTCTTTCTACAGAGTCGATCCCAGTAATCCCCAAGGGCAACTACCCTTTCAACCCGTACCCATCGTACAGCAACGGCAAGCACTAGAAATTTTACAAAAATACGTTTTTGCTGAAGATGCTTTAATTTTTCCACCAGAACTACTGAATAAATTAGCACCTTCTCGCTGGCGTCACTGGGGAAGCGCACCCCGAACTGGTCGCTTGGATTATCCAATCCACGATTTGGTGTTATTCATGCAAGGTTCCGTGTTAACAGATTTGCTTTCAGGCGATCGCCTTTCTCGTCTTAAAGACCTCGAACTGAAAAGCGAAACCGAAAAAGCACTGACTTTACCAGAACTATTCGATACATTACAAACTGGGATTTGGAGTGAAGTCCTCAAACCAAACGGTAAACCCATCAAAATATCTAGTTTGCGACGGGGTTTGCAAAGAGAATATCTCGACCTTTTAGTGAGTATGGTATTGCGGAAGAAGAATGTCCCAGAAGATGCTCGCACGCTTGCATGGTATAAATTGAAACAATTAAATGAAAAACTGGATGGAGCAAATTCCAACGATGATTACACCAAGGCTCATTTGCTAGAAACACGCGACAGAATCAACAAAGCTCTAAATGCTCAGTTAGAGGCAAATTGAGAGGTTAGTAGGGTGGGCATTGCCCACCACATAAACTTTAATTGAGGGGTTAGTTAGTAGGGTGGGCAATGCCCACCACATAACGCTTTTGTGTGGCATAGCCCTACCTACTACGTATATTTCAAAAATTAAATACAAGACCTATACATGATAAACATTTGTAACAAATTAAATATTTACGTAATAGCTCGGTTTGATATTGAAACTTTCAAAAAGCATAATCGAGTATAACAACCAACAACAAACAACTAACTACTAATAACCAACAACTTTTTAAACAAAATTTTAAAAAATTATGGGCATCGCGGGTAACTTAGCAGACTTTTCCTTATCCGAACTTTTCCAATTTTTGGAACAAGGACACAAAACAGGACGGCTAACAATAGAAGTTCTCATTGAAGACAACAATCAAAAAATGAGAGTTCATCACCTCTGGTTACATCAAGGTCGTGTTATTGCTGCATCCGATCGTTTAGATCGACAAGGGTTAATGTTAGCCATCGCTCAACGGGGATGGATGACGGAACGTGTTGTCTCTAGAGTCGTTCAAATTTGCCCGATTAATACACCCATGGGATTGTGTTTAAAGTCTCAAGGTTTGTTGCAAGCCGAACAACTGAAACTGTTATTTAATTCCCAAGTTCTGCGCCAAGTTTGTGCGTTGTTTCAAGTTAAAGATGGGCTGTTTACGTTTCGTCCCATGAATTCTACAGAAACATTACCTTTTGCTGAAATGACTGGGTTGAGTATGCCTGCAACTGAGACAACTCTCATGGGATTGCGAGCATTAAAAGACTGGAGTGCTTTAACAGAAAAGTTACCAGACCCTACTTCTGCTCTAACAGGTTTAGTCTCAAAACAGCTAGATATGCAGCTTGATGCTCGGGAATGGCAAGTGTGGGAATTTGTCAATGGTAATATTTCTCTACAAAAAATTGCCAAACATTTGAGAGTTCCTGTGGAAGTTGTGCAGCAGATTGCTTTTCGGCTGATTGTTGTAGGTCTAGCCGAAGAACAATTCATGTCTGCTTTTAATCCTACCTGTTCCATAGAAGAGTTAACTCCCACAATAACTCATACAATGTCTCCTCCAGAAATACTCCCAGAGATTTCTCAGCAAAAACCTCCTGTGAGTCAGTCTTTTCTAAAAAATCTCATGAGTTTTTTAAGAGTTAAAGTTTAGGTCAGTTTAATTCCTTAAAGCACGTAAGAAACGCTGCAAACTTTTGAACATATTGGGCTTTTTCGGAACTTGTGTACCTGATGTTCCAGATGCAGAACCTTGTTGAGCTAGGATAAGATCTAGTTCGTCTCCAGAGGGCTTTTTCGGGAGTTCGGCAATTTTTTGATACTCCCCAGAGTTTTCTAACCAGACTTCCCATTGACTGGGATAACAGCGAAAGACTGCTGTTTCATTATCCACAGGGCGAAGATAATAGCAGTTTTCAATTGTACTGATAAAGCGATCGCGTAACTGTCTTGCTGCATAACCAATACCCACCGCCCCTAAATCTTCCAAGCGCGGATTCAAGATGACGATGGGGCGATCCCCTACCAATTGAGCCATCTTCTCGACTTCTCCTACTTCCACTACAGTAGGAGCAATCAGGAAGAAGATTTCGTCTTCCGGCTCGATCTTTTTCTCCAAAGATAATTTGCCAGTGCCTATGTCAAAAATTTTAAATGGCACATCCGTCCACTCCCGACTCGCAAGGGCTGCTCCGCCAGCATCGGGAAAGAAAACCTTGAGTTTTGACCCATACTCTGCAAAAACCGACAGAAATTGTTCTGCCACAGGCATTGGTTTGAGTTCTGGAAACAAAAAGTCAATTTGTATCCGCTTGCATCCATCTACTAGTGCTGCTTTCGTTGCTTCGCGAGCTTGAGCGATCGCATCTTCAAGACTGTTTGGAAGTTCTGCCATATTAAATAAATTTTTGATTTAAGACTTTAGATCTTAGCAACAGATGGGGTTGCAAGATCCCTGACTTCTTAAAGGATGCTGTTGGTACTTGATGGGTCTGACCCCCCACCTCGATCCGGTGGCTCCGCCTGGGAATGACTTCCCAGAGGCTCCGCCTCGCTTTATAGGATCGGGAGGCGGAGCCTCTAAGAATGCATTCCTAGCCAGAGGCTAGGAACGAGAGATGAAAGGTCAAATGAGGGGAGTAAAGCTGATTTTATTCGGAAACAGTTGACTCTGACTCCGGAATAAACTTTAGAGCAACGCCATTAATACAATAGCGTTTGCCAGTAGGTTTGGGACCGTCATCAAAGACATGACCTAAATGCCCGCCACAACGACTACAGTGGACTTCCATTCTCGTCATAAATAAAGACTTATCCACAGATATATCGATCGCACCTTCAATAGGATTAAAGAAGCTAGGCCAACCAGTGCCACTGTTATACTTAGTACCTGATACAAAGAGTGGCTGACCGCATCCAGCACATAAATAAGTACCTTGAGCATACTCCTTGTTCAGTGGGCTTGTATGAGGACGCTCTGTCGTATGCTGGCGGAGTACGCAATATTGCTCTTGAGTCAAACTTTCTTGCCATTCTTGTTCGGTTTTCTTGACTTCAAACTCTCTATTTTTTGAAGTTGTCATAATTTTTGATTCTCTTATTATATGTATATAGCAATCCTAAATCATTCTTAGCAAAATTTTAAGAACTGTAGGGTAGGTATTACCCATCAAAAGTTTGTAGGGTAAGCATTGCTATTTGCGTTGTAAATAATTAACAAGGTAATTTTTTCCAAAAAATTCTTGATTTCAAAATAACTATTTTATTGAAATTAAATATTAATATATTTTTAAAATAAAATAAGAATGTTCTATTTTTTACTAATATTAACAGCTTAAATGCTTGTGGTAAAAACTTATATGAAATTATAGCTTTTGTAAAAGCTTCATACCATGAGCTGGTGTTTTACCACACCCTGACCCTCCCCTTACTACTACGGTGTAGACACAAGTCGAATTTACCCCCCTTAATCCCCCCGCGTGAAAGGGGGAAAACTAGATTTCTTATTCCCTCCCCTTTTACAAGGGGAGGGTTAGGGTGGGGTAAAAACAACGCTAAAACCTCGACTCGTAAACTATTTCAGACTTATCTGTACACCGTAGCCTTTATAAGGGACGACTAAGAGAAAGATAAATCCAACTTGTGTACAAACTAAGATAAGATTAAGACAAGGTTATTAAATTCTTCGGAATTTACGGGTATAAATTTTTGTATTATTTCAGTGAGGAGTGCTATTAACCCCAAAATAGGAGACAAGGTGCTGATTTTACGTCCAGCATATGTGGCTGGAAAAATAGGGGAAATTTGCGGTCAAGAAGGTTTGGGCGAGCGCAATCAAGAACGTTGGCTTATCCGAGTTGACGACAAAAATGCCGCAGAAAGTATAGTGGTATCGCTGTTTCCAAAAGATTTTGAGGTTTTTAAGAATGACTTTGAGCCATTTTAGGGTTCATTTGGTGGAGTTTCTGTGTCGTTCGGCGGCTCCTCACCAATTCTCAGTTCCTTTTTACTACGCTTTAACTGTTTCCACAGCACTTTAATCTGGTTGTAAGCTTCTTCAGGCGAAAGTTTCCCAGATGTTTCTAAACTGGTTATGATACCCACTCTTTGGGCAAATTCTTGAAGATTGGCGTTAAAAACTAAATTTTCAGGCTTGACTTGACCGTAATAGCGACCCCGAGGGTAGAGAAAATTTTCTTTGTCTCCGTCGTTTGATTGTTCCATCTATCTGTTTGCCTCCCCATTGTGTGGTTATTTTTCTATTATACTTAATCTTTTGTTAACCAAAGTCGTAAATATAACACTTAAATTTAAATTATGTGACAGACACCACGGGAGCTACTTTTCAGAGCCAGAACAAACTAAACTATTTCAGAGGGATACCTTCTGTAAATTAATTATTAGACAACCATTGACATAATTTCTAAAATGGGTAACTATAGTACTGTAGTCTATATCAGTTGAGTTGATATGGAGAGTACATCAGAAGTGACGATTAGTATTGGAGATGCAGCAAAAGAATTAGGTGTCTCCACAAAAACTCTAAGACGTTGGGCTGATTCAGGGAAGATTAAATCCGAGCGTTCACCCACAGGACAAAGAAGATTTTATCTAGCGGACATTAAACGCATAACGCCTAGAGATTTAAAGCAACTAGATGAACGCATAACCATTAATTACGCTCGTGTTTCAAGCTACGACCAGAAAGAAGATTTAGTACGTCAAGCACAAGTCTTAGAAGCTTTTAGCAGCGCTAATGGTTGGCAGTTTGAAACTATTCAAGATTTAGGAAGTGGCTTGAACTACCAGAAAAAAGGACTTCAAAAGCTACTCAAACGCATCATGCAAGGAGATGTAGCCAGATTAGTACTAACTCACAAAGACAGGCTATTAAGATTTGGTGCAGAGCTTGTATTTGCTATGTGTGAAGAGTTTGAAACTGAAGTAGTTATTATCAATAAAACCAATGAAGAAATCACTTTTGAGCAAGAGTTAGTGCAAGACATGATTGAACTTATCACTGTGTTCTCAGCACGGTTATACGGTTCTCGTAGTAAGAAAAACAAGAAGTTAATTGACGGTATGACTCAAGTTGTAAACGAGGTGAAATAGAATGCTGTTAGGTTTTAAAACAGAATTAAAACTGAATAACCAACAGCGTACAGAGTTACTAAAACATTGTGGTGTAGCACGCCACGCATGGAACTGGGGATTAGGTTTAACCAAACAAATACTTGATTGGAATAAGGCTAATCCTACAGAAAAAATCAAGTTTCCTACTGCGATTGACTTACATAAATGGTTGGTAGCATTAGTAAAACCTGAATGCCCCTGGTATTACGAATGCTCTAAATCTACACCACAATCCGCTCTGAGAGCGTTGAGAATTGCATGGAAGTCTTGTTTTGAAAATAAAAAAGGAGTTCCACAGTTCAAAAAGAAAGGACAGCACGATAATTTCACTCTCGAAGGAAGCATTAAAATTTTAGGAAGTCACAAAATTCAAGTTCCTAGAATAGGAGTGCTGAAAACTTCCGAGTGTTTGCCAACACACTGTCCTCGAAAAAAGAAAAAGTCTCCTAATAAAGTTCCTCCACATCATTTTCAACCAAAATCAGTGACAATCAGTCGTGAAGCTGATAGATGGTTTATCTCCTACCGATTTGACGTGAAACTAGAAGAAACGACTTCAGATAGCATTGTAGGTGTTGACCTTGGTGTTTTGAATCTTTGCACTCTCAGCACAGGAGAGATTATCGAAGGAGCTAAATCTTATAAGAAATTCCAAGATAAGTTAGCTAGAATGCAATGGTTGAATCGCCATAAAATTAAAGGTTCAGCTAACTGGAAAAAAGCCCAAATGCAAATAGCTAGGCTGCATAGAAAGATAGCCAACATCCGAAAAGATACATTGCAGAAGTTAACCACACTATTGGCTAAGAACCACGGCGTGATAGTTATTGAAGACTTAAATGTATCTGGCATGATGGCTAATCACAAACTGGCAGCAAGCATTCAAGACATGGGATTCTTTGAGTTTCGGAGACAGCTAACTTATAAGTGCGAGCTATATGGCTCAAAGCTTGTCATTGCTGATAGATGGTTCCCATCTAGCAAAACTTGCTCTAATTGTGGAACTCTAAAAAAAGAACTCTCTCTTAAAGAAAGAGTTTTCAATTGTGGTTGTGGTGTCAGTCTCGACAGAGATTTAAACGCTGCCATCAACCTGAGAAACTATTCGTCCGTTGCTGCTAGTTAGGCAGTGTGAGCCTGTGGACTGGTTGAGTGCCGACACCGCCAGAGTGAAGCAGGAATTAAGTTCCAAAGTTCAGCTAGACCAATGACGATAAATGTCTAGCATTGGGTAACTTTGGGTAAGCCTTTTATAACGGAACAAAGAGCACCTGTTCCCCATTAAATGCACCATCTTTGTCATGAGTATTCATCTTCCTCTAGAAACTCCACGTCTTATACTCCGCGACTTTGTAGAATCAGATTGGCAAGGAATCCATAGCTATGCTTCCGATCCAGAAGTCGTTCGTTACTTACCTTTTGGTCCCAATACTGAAGACGACACCAAGAACTACCTCCAGACAGAGATTAAAGCTCACCGAAAAAGAAACCGTCAGAATTTTGCCCTTGCGATCGCTTTAAAAGAAGATAAGCAATTCATTGGTACTTGTCGTATTTCCATCACAGATCCCAATAAGTCAGAAGGTTCTATAGGGTTTTCTTTAATTCAGAAATTTTGGGGACAGGGCTATGCAACGGAAGCTAGTCAAAAACTTTTAGAGTTTGGGTTTCAGCAGTTGAAAATGCATCGAATTTTTGCGACTTGCGATCCTCGGAATAATCTTTCTGCAAGGGTGTTAGTAAAAATTGGCATGAGACAGGAAGGCTATCTCCAGGAGTATGAATTGATAAAAGGAGAATGGCGAGATAGGTTGCTGTACGCGATTCTAGAGAAGGATTGGATACAGATGCAGATTCGGAATGTTTAGCTAAAAGCGAGGGGAGCATCCCTACGAGTGCAAAATTACCCTCAGAATAGAATTCTCTTGCTATACAAACCAAGTCCGCAAGACAAGGACTTCATCAGGGCTTACGCATAGCCCCCCTTTTTAAGGGGGGCTAGGGGTTCCCTCTGGGGTTGGGGGGAGATGGAGGGATCTCCAAAGCGTGAAATCCCTAAAATACCGTTGAGGTTGCGTAAGTCCTGTTCATATTAGTCCACGAAGGTGGACTTAGTTTGTATAGCTGCGATTTCAATCGCTCTTGGTGTTTGTTCCAAATTGGGATGCTCCCAAAGCGAGTAATATTGGGATAGAATCCACCATTCTGTGTGATATGAGGCTCCAACTAAGGATTCCTTTTAATTGCTTTCAATACTTTGTTCTACTTTTGGCTGAATCTCGCAGACAACTTCATGGAAAAAAGTTGTTGGAGGTTTGACAAACAAATGTGACATTTCATGGAGAATGTTATCGTAAGCTTCGCTATGGTTAGTGTCCATATCTTCAACATTTTCCCAAAAAATCACAGCGATTCCTTTGTCGGTTCCTGGTTCTTGTAGAAGGTATGCTCCTTTGAAGCCATGAGTATATGTTGCTACTGCTTGTTCGTAGAGTCGCTTGGCTTCTTCAAATTTACCCGGTTTAAATTCTCCTATGGCGACGTATGCAAATTGGTGTCTTAGAAAATCTTGAAAATCTGACATAGGTTTTCTCCTGGAAAATCTTTTTAACTACAAATGAACGCAGATAATTATTGATTACTCATTTTATGCTGAATAATTCAACTAGAATGCGACAAGTGGGCGATCGCAACGGTTACTGGTCACTAATTGGTTTGACAAATCCAAGCACTCCAGTAGAAAGAATGTCTCATACCGATTCCTTATATCTTTGAGACAAATGCGATCCCCCCAACCCCCCTTACTAAGGGGGGCTAGGGGGGATCGTGTATAGCAATCATTTGGTGAAATGGTATCAGTGGTGTATCATCCTCACTACAATTTATTTTACTTTGTGCAGATAATTCTTTTACAGACAAACTCTTTTATTGCTCTAGAGAGAATAATTAAGGCGACTGGAAGTCGCGGCTATACAAACCAAGTCCGCAAGACAAGGACTGCTACAAAGCAATTCCATTGTATTGAAAAGCATTGTCCCAAACATAATCGATAACAGTCTTCGCATCATCTAAAGACAGAACGTGGCAAAAACCCTGGCGATCGTAAGTCAGTAGAGGAATCTCAGATATATTATCAACTTCCTTTCTATTTCCCAACACTTTGCCACGAATTTCTTCTAAATTATTTAAAGGACCATGGATATCAAAGTTAATTTTGATACCAACTTTTTTCTCCATCCAACTTTCAATTCGGGAGTCTAGCTGTTGTGGATTTAGAGGAATTTGACTAGTCAAAAGATGATAATAAACTAAAATAATTTCCTTACACTCCTGCTCTTCCGCAATATCCATCAACATCTGAAAAACACTCGTGTTATTAGCTAAATTTTTAAAAAATAGGGTATCAGTTACGTCTTTTTGAAATTTGATTTTTTTATTTTTGTAATTATTATATTGTTGAACAGCAAAACCCCCTAAAGCGATCGCTAATGATAGTGCTGCTACTAGAATGGGCATGACATTTTGGCTTTTATATTGTTCTACAACCAAACCCAACGAGATCAGTAAAGACTTTGCATTAAAAACTAACAAAATAGCAGCTATAAGTAATAACAGATTTGGTAATGCTTTTAAAAGCAAGGGAATTGCTGCTCCAATAGCAGGAATGCCAAATAGCAAGCGGTCTTTCCAAGTCATACTCGTGACAACATTGGGAAAGAGCAAGTCAATATCTAGTTTTGGAATATTTTTATAGAAGTAAACATACATTTTGCCCGGTGTAAAGTTTAATTCTTCTATCTTAATTTTCTTTTTGCGAAAATAAGCAACTTCTTTAAACTTAATCAATAAAACAATTCGTTCAAAAGTCTCAATAATTTTTTCTTTTTGCCAAAAGAATAGCTTTTTGAAAAGAACTGTGTTGGTAGTCTCGCCTTGATAATAGCAGAAAAAGCGCTCGAAGTCTTCAAAATCAACTTGAGTTTTTAAATCGATTAAAGATTTCTTATTTAATGCTTGTTTTACAATTAATTCAGGTAAAGGAATATAATTAGCTCTTTCTAAAATGTAATGAAATGAATCAACTACTTTTGATTCCATCGCGTCATATTGGTCAAAAGTTGGTTCATTCAATGATTGAACATCTGCACTAGGATTGAATGGTACGTAGTTATCTTTGATAATTTCTAAGGTTTTGTGAAAGCGAAAGTGGTAGTATGCGGCTAAAATTTGGCAAAAATCTTTAAACTTTTCAATATCAACCGCATTTAAACAACCATCTTGCAGGCAAAGTTCAATAATATCGATACGACGGTAGGGAATAAATGCTTCTCGATTTTCATAAATTGCCATAATCTTACATTATGCCAGATAAATTTCATAATGCTACTTTTGCTTTGGAATTGTAACTCCTTGAGAGGATGTTTGAAAAGTCCTGGGCGAATAGAATGAGACAGTTGGTCAATTCGTGAAGGGTTAGACCCTTCATAAACTCGTTCCTAGCCAGAGGCTAGGAATGCAGAATTCGAGGCTCTGCCTCCACGTGCAGGAGGTCGAGGCGGAGCCTCATTGTCTGTTATCTAGGTTTTGGTTGTTGACCGCCAGAGCCATGACTTGTTGGTCTTAACCCTCTATCATTTTCTTCATCAGCACAGACTAAAAGTTTGTTGCCATTAAATTCTTTACCATGGAGTTTTTCAATAACACTATTTTCAGTTTCTTGATGTTCTAAGTTCACCTCTACTTGAGCTTCCAACAAAAATTTAATTTCTCGAACTTCTCCATACTCAGCAAACAAATTCTTTAAATCTTGCTCTGTAAATTGTAAAGGTAGATTTGCAACCCTAATATTCATGTTGTCCTCCTAAGTTAATCAAACTAAAAAACGACTCAAATTTAAGAACAGAGAGGGTTATCTTTGGATTGGATATCGGTGTTTGTGCGAAGATAATCTCTTAACCACTGACAGCCGTAAACTTGAAGTTCATCCTGTTGGAGAAATTGTTTCCAATTCCATAAAAGCACTCTTTTATCTTCATCAATAGAGACAATTGTTTCACCATCGGGGCTAAACGCGGCTTTCCAAACGATCGCATTATGTCCCTTAAAAGTAGTTAGCAAACTTCCATCTGTTGTCCTCCATAATTTCACAGTCTTATCGCCGCTTGCTGAGGCAATAATTTTACTATCGGGACTAAAGGTAACCCCAAAAACTTCACCCTCGTGACCAGTGAGGGTTTTCACGAGAGTCCCATCGGGTTTCCACAGTTTCACTGTTTTGTCCCAACTTCCTGTAGCCATTAACTGACCGTTGGGACTAAAAGCAACTGAGGTCACCGGAGAACCCACATTCACAGTCTTTATGAGAGTTCCATCTCGTCTCCAAAACTCCATCGTCTTATCTCGACTTGCTGAAACAATTCTGTGACTGTCCGGGCTAAAGGTAACAGCCCACACCTCATCGGTATGACCGGTGAGAGTGGAAATTAGAGTTCCGTTGGGTTTCCACAGTTTTACTGTTTTGTCATCACAAGCAGATGCTAACATCTGACCGTCAGGGCTAAAAGCGACTGCATTGACATATAAGTGATGACCGACAAGAGATTTTATGAAAGTCCCATCTCGCTTCCAGAGTTTCACTGTTTTATCCCAACTAGCTGTGGCGACGAGTTGACCATTGGGATGAAACGCAATATCCCATACAGCGTTGTTATGACCGATGAATGTTGTCACGGTTTTACCATTAGACCTCCATAGTTTTGCTGTCTTGTCTTCGGAAGCAGTGGCAATGAACTGCCCATCCGGGCTGAACTTTACGTTATGAACTGCAGCACTGTGACCGTTGAATGCAGTGAGTAAAGGATGTTTCCACCGCCACAATCTCACAGTTTTGTCATCAGAAGCGGTGGCGATTGTATTACCTTGTGGGCTAAAAGTCACGCCCCAAATGATTCCACTGTGACCTCTGAGTACGGCAATCTCAGTGCCATCAAGCTGCCAAAGTCGGATCGTTTTGTCCCAACCAACAGAAGCAAGTCTCTGACTGTCGGGGCTAAAGGCGACTCCATGAACTTCACCCTCGTGACCGTGCAACATTCGGTAGGGACGTGTTTCAAAACTTCCCAAACCATTCTTTTTCCAAAGTTTCACTGTCTTATCAGCACCCGCTGTGGCGATCGCCTGACTGTTGGGGCTAAACGCGAGCGCTAAAACTTTATCATTATGCTGAAGAGTTGTGACTAAAGTGCCATCTCGCCTCCAAAGTTTTACTGTTTTGTCCCAACTACCGGAAGCAATGGTGTGACCATCAGGGCTAAATGCCACAGCATCAACGCTTTCTGTATGACCTGGAATGGTTAACAACAAAGTGCCATCTCGCCGCCACAGGTAAATTTTACCATCCCAAGTTCCAGAAGCCAGGGTTTCCCCGTCTGGGCTAAATGCAACTGTATAAACTTCAGATGTATGCTTGAGAGTTGCGAGTAACGTGCCGTCAATCTTCCACAGTTTGAGTGTTTTATCCTCACTTGTTGAAGCAATGGTATTACCATCCGGGCTGAAAGCGACTCCGTAGACAGCATCTTTATGCCCGGTAAGAGTTGCGAGCAAACGACCGTCTCGCTGCCACAGTTTGACTGTCATGTCTGCACTAGCTGTGGCGATAGTCTGACCGTCTGGGCTGAAAGTCACTTTGTGTACTTTAGCTCCATGTCCTGTTAAGCGATTATATTCGTTGGCTCCATATATTGCCTGTCTCATCGCTAGATCGACTTGAGTTTTTATTTGTGGGATACTCATGCCAATTGTTCGTAATTTTCGATCTGCTTTCAGTGCTTCTACGAGGGCATCCATTCTTCTATCGGAGGCAAATAGAGCTTGTGAAGATTTCGTGGTTGCCTGAATTTCATTAATTCGAGCTTTTTGCCATTGCCACCCAGCAAATGCAGCTAGGATTGATGCGATCGCCATACCACTAGCAAGACCTAGAATAGTAGTCTGCTGTCGTCGCTTTTGTTGTTTGACTTCACGTTCCCGCAATTCTAGAGAAGAGTGAATAAAATTGCGATCGCTTGCACTCAGTTCTTCCCATCGTTTTGTTTGCCAATATTCTGCATCACAAAGGGGTTTGCCTCGCAACAGTGCTCCTTCATCTAAATTGCTACTCTCCCACTGACGAATTGCCACTCGCAACTTTTCTTGCCAGTTACGGAACTCCCCATCCATTTGCAGCCAGTATTCCAAGCGCCCCCAGCTTTTAATTAATGCTTCATGCACAATTTCTACTGTTTCGCAATAGGTCTGCCCTTTAAGATTTGTTACGACCAAACGCTTCGATGCTAAGTGAGCGACTAAATCCCAGTTTTCTTCTTTGACTTCAGCGCGACTCGCTAACCTCCGGGTCACTTCGCCACCTTCTGCTAACTTGACTAACTGCATGAATACCCGTTGCGAGCGCTGTCTGTCTATTTCACAAAGTTGGCTGTATACTCCCTCTGCATGATTCGCTAACGCTTCTTCTACACCACCAATCTCCTCATAAGCCTCAACAGTCAGCAAGCCGTCAGTTTGTTTTGACCAAAGTTGTGTTAGCGTAAACTCCAACAGAGGTAACCGCCCCGGTTGTCCTTCTAATGCACAAACAAGCTTATTTGTCAATTCTCTTTCTACTTCCACCTGCATATGTGCTGCAGGCTTTTCAATACAATCGCGCAATTCTTCATTGGACATAGGCGCGAGGTTAAGAACTGCTCCTTGCAAAGCATCACTCAAAGGGCGATAAGAAAGAGCATAGCCGTAAAAGTCAGCGCGTAAAGTTGCGACCAAAGTAAATCCGGGGGCGCGAGTACAGGCGTTAAGTAATAAGTCTAGAATATGCTCGCGTTCGCGATCGGGACAAAGGGTGTAGAGTTCCTCGAATTGATCGACAATGAGTACTAAGCGAGTTCCAGAATTTTGTTGAATGTAAGTTTCAATTATTTTGTATAAAGCACTGTTGTCGCGTTCGAGTGTCAGTTCCAATTCCAAATTTACCAGGGAACGGAGATTTTCATCAGAAAAGGATGAATTCCTTTCACTCGGAGAATTTAAACCTGCTTCCAATTGATAATTTGCTTGCGTTGTCAGTTTTAATCCCGCACTCTGAAATCTGTCACTGTCGATTGCTTGCGAGACACGCAAAGGTGCAAAAGCTTCTGCTAAGGCTGTTATTGGCTTATTTCCAGGACGAAAAGAGATAATGTGCCAATTCACATTTGTATCTTGACGCAAACGAGGTATCAATCCGGCAAAGACAACGCTAGATTTACCACTTCCACTAGCACCAACCACAGCCACAAATGGCTTTTTTTTCACGGCTGTCACTAAATTTTGGGTAAACCTTTCCCGTCCAAAAAATAGGTGTGCATCTTCTTCTCTGAATACAAATAAACCACGGTAGGGACACGGCGGTCTTCCAGACAAAGTAAGCCAAGTTGGCGGTTTGACGGCGGGATTTTGACAAATTGTTGGCAACCAAGAAGCACCAGGTAAGTCATCTTCCAAACCTTGTAATTTTCGGCGTGCTTGTTGTACCGAGAGATACAAAGAATGCCGTTCAATAGCGAAAGCTTCTAAAAAATGTTTAAAAAACTCTTGAGCAACATAATTGGGTACTGGTTCCCGCATGACAATTACTGTGGGAATATTTAATTTTTCCAGCGCTAAAGATAATCCCAAACCATCGCAAGAATTGAAAATTGCTAGCTTTAAACCTTTTTCAATCGCTGCTTTGAGTGCTTCTTCTAACTGTTCAATCGTCAAACTGTTATTGGTTTCGTTTTCATTTATATAAAGTCTGCCAGTTTCACCTTCGGTTTGACTGTGACCAGCAAAAAATACAACGTCCCAGCCTGTGGAGTCCCAAAGGTGTGTATTTAATTCTTGCCTTGAGGGCTTGACAAGAAATACCACTTCTGAATTAGCTAAATTGTTAAGAAATTGACGTTCTTTATCCAAATTGATCCCATAGCTGTTCCCCAGAATCGCCAAAATTCTCACTCTTGTTCTCTTGACTTTAGGTTGCGAGACTCGAGTGCGTTTGTATTCTGGTCTGGAAAGAGCAATTTCTGCTAAAGGATAATCTTGAAAGAAATCACAGCGATGCCATGGTAATTTTCTTAGCAGTAGGTCGTTGGTTTGAATAATGACTCGAATTTCATCTGTCGGGTTAAGTGCAGACCGCAATTGTTGGCTAATCTTAAGAACTTCTTGGGATTGTAACCAATCATTCATTCTTTGTTGTATTCTGCTACTTACGCTATGAAAATCTAATACTGAGACGTTGGTGACAGCACCTTCATCAATTTCTAATTCATCATCTTCGTCATCTACTGGTGAAGAACGCCATTGTTTGCGTTTGCAAATATTTTGGTAGATTGATTGCCAATTTCTACAAAGTTCAACAAGATCTGGTGCAGGGGGTAAGCCGCCAACAAATTGCTCTGGAAGAGCATATTCTACCCCCCATAGCTGAACAGTAACTCTTGGAAATCCTTGGTCTAAGCTACCCTGACCTAAATTAATAACAATCGACTTGCTCATTCAAAGATGCACTTGATTGTCCAAGATTATAATGGGTTTTCCTTTTATACCATATCCTTACATTGTCCTGCTACGTAAATAAGATAGAGTTCGGTGAAAGCTTTGAGTGTCGGAGGAGCATAGAGAAACAGGATGCAGGAAATTCTATGCAATGCGTAGGTAAGCGAATTGAGAAAGCTGTTTTACAATTCAAAGTACTCTCTAACTTTTACATCTTCGAGACTAACTTCTAAACTAAAACGCTTTCCTTGTTCGCCTTTAAATGGCTTGAGTTGAATGAAGTTGTCTTGACTTCTAGCGGTAACCTCTTGAAGAGTTTTTCCAGCTTTAGAATATAGTGTTAATTTAATGTCAGATGGTAAGACTCTTGCTCCATTGGTAGGATGTAACTGAATCAAAACACCTAATTTTTCTTCAGGTTCTTCTGTGATATTAACTAACAAAGCTACTGTTTGATTGCCTAGTTGCACGCCTAAGTCAATTAACTTAGCTCTCTTAATACCCGATTGAGCTTGCCTAGTATTAAATGCTAAATTGGTTTCGCGCTCGAGCATAGTATCGATTATTTTCCAACTTTCATCGCAAACACCTTGAAACCATTGGCTCAATTTAGTGCTTGTTTCATGTAAATATGTTAATATCTTGTCTGATACCTTTTCGGTTGAAGCCACGGGTAAAGGAATAGAACTAGGTTCTAAGTAAAGATAGTAATATAACAAATGGTTGAGTTCTGGATCGAATACTGATAGTGGTAATTGGTAAGAGCCATTTTGTAAGCGATCGCTAGTACAATAAGTCACTAGGCGATCGTATCGCAAGCATCCTCTAAGAATAGCTTCTTCTTGTTCTTCCGAAACCTCCATCAGGACATAAAAATGAGCGACTTGTTCGGGATGGTAAATGGTATCTTCTGGTATACTTACCATTTCATCAAGCAAATGTTCGGTAGAAATCACGCAAAATTTAAATTCGGCAAGTTGAAGTTGAGCACAAGTTTCAATGACACGAGTTTGTTTTTGAATAGGTTGTTCTGGAAGGCGTGCGTTTAGCCATTCTTCAAATCCCAATAATCCCAAGCTATTAAGATAAAATTGCCACTTTTGTGCTTCATTCATATTATTTTGGTTACTTATTTGAATTGCTTGATGAAAGTGTTCTGGTTCCAACCATACACTTTCCGGCAAAATCAACCTGATACTAGTTGGAGCGATTGACAGGTGGGACATAATTAAGTTCTCTCCTCATTTTAGACTGTGTTTATTGCTGTTCTAAGTATTGAATAAGTTGTTGTGCGTATACACTATCCATGGAACGATTTTTCCCAACTCTAATTTCTTCCGATGCTTTTTGAAAAATTTCTTCATCAACAAAAGCTTCTATTTGTTCGGAGAGAGTTGTAAGATAATCTGGTTGTGGAGGAATTTGAGTTAAACCTTTTTCCTTCGCCTTATGTAAAATTTTCTCAAGCAGTTTTTGAACTGTCACATAGCGGATTTTATTTAACAGTTCGCCCGGATTCAAGATTCGTCTTGCTTGATCCCAGCTACTCATTCTCAATTGAGAAGAGATTTCCTTAAGAGCTAATCCTTGACCGTAATATAATTTTAATCCAGGAATGAACTGTTTAGCTAGAGGTGCATACTTTTTGCTTTTTTCCAATCGGCTAAGACTCGCTTGAACTTCTTCTCTAATCGCTATTAGCAAAGCTAATTGTAGTTGCTCGTGTAAGAACTCCAAAAGTTCTCGTTGTTCCACATCAAGTTCGCTCAAGGATTCATAAGGTAAATCGGTTCTTAGTGTATAACCTCCAGTTTCTGGGTCTTGAATTTCTATTGATTCTCTATGGCTCCAGATATCATACTGCCTGAGTTGTGCAACAACCAATTTGAGTTCTTTAATTAACTCCATTGAGTCATTAATAATAACATTTCGTTGTTGCAACTGAGCTACCATTTCTTGCTGTTGAGCGTTAGTAGGATCGGGGCATCGTCTCGTTTGATAAGAACGCTGCTGTTGGCGATCGCGACGATAAACAGCATGAAAAACTTCTACCAAATGACGTTCGCGTTGTGATAAACGTTCTAGTTGTTTAGGTCTAGCACGATTCAACAGCGCCCAATCACTCAGATGCTGAAAACCAAATTCTGATAAAAACTCTTTTAGCTCTGGATTTTGTCGGGTTTGTAAATAAGCCCAATTCTCCAAGCTCATCCGAGATTGAGACTCTGGCTTGTAAGTTTGCAGAACCCTCAGAGAAAAGAATTTAAAACTTGCTGTCTTAGCTTGACCGCTTTTATCTAAAAGCAGTTGATTTTTGCCACTTTTATCCAGAATCATTAGACTTTCACCATCATCATTAAGAACAAATGGCAGCAAATCTTGGTATGTAAAATGCTTTTCTGTCCCAAATAAATTGTCAAGTTTTTGACAAGCTTTTAGTATAGGCTCAGAAATATAACATCTGAGACAAAGCCCAGCAACAGCACGATTTTTGTCATCCACCTCAAGTTTTTGATTGTAGAAAAAAGCGTAAAGTGCTGTTTCCACATCTCCATTCTGGGAATGTGGCAACTGTTTGTGATAAAAATCCTGTGCCAAAGGAACCAAGAAGAGTTTATGCCTCGCTTGTTCGCTGGCTGGATTAATCCGCCAAATTTTCCAGTATCTAGATGAAGCACCCATAGCTTGTATGCTCTCTTATGATGAACTGACCTAATTCTACAGTTGCATTAAGATATAAATGTTGTTCTTTTTATCTTATGCAGTTGCTGATTGGGAAGTGAGTATAGAAAAGCGATCCAACTACAAACGAACGATTTCCAGTAAAATCAAGACCTGAGAACTATCAACAGGGAGACTCAGGTTGGCTACACTTGGTGTAAATATAGACCACATTGCCACCATTCGACAAGCGCGGCGGACAGTAGAACCAGACCCCGTAGCTGCGGCGGTGCTTGCAGAATTAGGAGGTGCAGATGGTATTACCGTGCATCTGCGCGAAGACAGGCGGCATATTCAAGAACGCGATGTACGCATATTGCGTCAAACGGTCAGAACTCATCTCAACTTGGAAATGGCAGCTACAGATGAAATGGTAGCTATTGCCCTAGACATCAAACCCGATTATGTTACTCTAGTTCCGGAAAAGCGGGAGGAAGTCACCACAGAAGGTGGGCTGGATATTGTTGGTCAAATTGATAGAATGAAAGCAGTGACCGATAAACTGCAAGGCGCTGGTATTCCAGTTAGTTTATTTATCGATGCCGAACCTTCACAAATTGAAGCTTCTGCCAAAATTCAGGCACAGTTTATTGAACTCCACACTGGACGATACGCTGAAGCTAAAGGTGAAACAAGTCGCCAACAGGAGTTAACGTTCCTAGCTAAAGGATGCGAACAAGCAATACAAGCAGGATTGCGAGTTAATGCAGGTCACGGGCTGACTTACTGGAATGTCTTCCCTATTGCCACTTTTCCCGGTATGGAAGAACTTAACATCGGGCATACCATTGTTAGTCGCGCTGCGTTAGTGGGTATGGAAAGAGCAGTCCGTGAAATGAAACTAGCCATACGAGGGGAACAGTGACCACCTGACCAGTGACCACCTGACCAGTGAACAGTGACCACCTGACCACCTGACCAGTGAACAGTGACCAATGACCAATGACAAATGACAATTAATAACTGAAATAGAGGGGTTGTCAATGCGAAAATCCAGAAACTTGTTTGTATTTCACAAGTTAAATCGGAATTCAAATTTCTATGAACGCGGAACAATCTAACAACCTTCCTCTTTGGGTACACGACAGAGACACAGTTATAGCAAAAAGTGGTGACGCTGAATGGCGTTTTCAAACTCCACCAGATTACACTGAATCGAACGTTGGTCTGGCAAAAGAAAGCACTGCCAAGCATTTTGAAGGTTCGCTTGAAGCAATTGTTCAAAATTTGGTGAGAACCTTTGAGATGGAAGCATCTTTCAAGACTAACCCCTCTCAGTGGTTATCTGTTGTCAACGAACAATTTCGTATGAGTAGCAATGGAGGTGTAGAATACACAGCATCAGATGTAATAAAGGCAGGCACTTATAATCTATTTATGCCAGATACAGAAGCTTACAAAGCTTCGGAAGAAACTTTTGAATCTTCAGGAAAACTCTTCCGCACCGCATTTCCCAAGGGTTTTTTGTGGGAAGTTTTAGAGGTTTTCTCCAGCCCTCCCAACGTAGCATTTAAATGGCGACATTGGGGAACTTTTAGCGGTTCATACAAAGATTATGCCTCAACAGGGGAGACAGTGGAGATAGTCGGTATGAGCGTCGCTCGTGTCACTGATGATTTAAAAATTATCTCCGTGGAACACTACTTTGACAACAGTCAGTTTCTGAAAAAGTTAACTGCTGGTAAAAATAGGGATTAGGGACTAGGGATTAGGGACTAGGAAATAAGAAAGAATTTATTATACATTGCTCCAATCCCCAATGCCCATTGCCCCTCAACAAGGAGGGGGCCCCGAGTTCCCCATCGCCCCTCAACAAGGAGGGGACCCCGAGTTCCCCAATCCCTAATGTTATACGTCATTTCATTCATCAAACAAAGACGAAAAATGCAAAAATACTATTACGTTTTGGCAAGTCAACGATTTTTACTTGAAGAAGAACCCATGGAGGAAGTTCTCAAAGAACGAACCCGTCATTATCACGAACAAGAAAAAGAAATAGATTTTTGGGTGGTGAAGCAACCTGCTTTTCTAGAAGCACCTCAAATGGCAGCCATTAAGGCAAAGTGTCCTCAACCAGCCGTGGCAATTGTTTCTACTGACTCTCAATTTATTTCCTGGTTGAAGTTAAGATTAGAGTACGTCATTACAGGCGAATTTCAAGCTCCTTCCCCAGACATCCCTGATGCTTTGGCATCTGTTGCGACCGTATTCTAAATGTAAAGACGCGCCATGGCGCGTCTTTGTACTATTGAATGAGAAAAAAAGAATAAAATCATGTATCAAGCTATTGCCCGGACATTAACAAAATCTTTGCTCGGTAGTTTATTGCTAGCATTTGGCGGCTCGATCGCTGGTTTAGATTCTGTCATCGTTCAAGCACAAAACGCGCCTGTCTGTCAACCTCCTAGTGCAGGTGAGTATCTTTTATTGGTTATCAGTCCCACATCCAATAACCAAAATCAGTTGCGTCGTGCATTGCCAGGAGAAATCAAGACAACTACTTGTAGGTATCTAAAAGATACAGTGACGCGGATAGGTGGATTTCGCAGCATAGACGATGCTAATCGCTGGGCAAGATACATCAGCAGTGTTGTTGGGCTATCTGCGATCATCACGACTCGACCAACAGATAGCGCACAAGCGTCAGCATCATCTCCAAACACTAGTCAAAGGGAAAGAGTCAGTTATAAACCAGAACGATTGGGAGAGGGCTATGCGGTATTAGTCGATTACTATAACCGCCCAGAAGTTGCCAATCAAGTCCAGGAAGTGGTAGGAGGAGATGTAGGTTTTGCTACTTACGGACAACGCCCTTACCTGTTAGCTGTTTACACAAATAACCAAAAAGAGGCATACACTACATTGCAAAAGCTAAGCGAACAAGGCTTATCTGCCGTACTAGTAGATAGTCGCAAAGTGTTGCTGTTACGCTCAGCTGTACGCTTACAGTAATTAACCGTTAATACTGGTTACTGGTCAGGTGGTCAGGTGGTCAGGTGGTCAGGTGGTCACTGGTCAGGTGGTCACTGATTAAGGATTGACCACGAGTACGCCGGTAGACTTAGCTAACCATGATATAGTTATACCTAAAGCTGAACCGACGATCACTTGAACGGGTGTATGTCCCAATAATTCCTTAAGTCGATCGCCGTTAAAATTTGGGTGTTCGTGAAATAATTCATCAATCATTTGATTGAGGATGCGAGCTTGTTGCCCTGCAGCTTGTCTCACGCCTGCTGCATCATACATAACGATGATGGCAAAAACAACAGCAACAGCGAATTCGGAAGAAGCCCAACCTAGAGTTTGTCCAATACCAGCTGCTAGGGCTGTCACCAATGCTGAATGAGCGCTAGGCATTCCTCCTGTAGTCACGAGAACATTGACATTAAGCTTGCGATTTTTCACTAACTCAATAATTAACTTTAGCCCTTGAGCAATCAAACTAGAGATGAGAGCTACGAGCAGCACTCGGTTTTCTAAAATGTCGCTTATGTCTTGCATACTATTTATGAATTATGAATTATAAATGATGAATTATGAAAAGAAATATGAATGATAAATGGTGACTTGTAAAGCCGTCTTTCATCATTCATTTTTACGCTCTAGCGATCGCGACTTATTATGAAATGAGCGATCGCAATTAATGCTTGTGCTTTTGCTCCAAAAGGTTCTAGTTCAGCACAAGCCTCTTTAATTAGTTGTTGAGCTTTGGCGCGAGATTCGTCTATTCCCCAAAGACTAGGATAAGTAACTTTATTAGCTTTTAAGTCTTTTCCAGCTGTTTTGCCCAATTGCTCGGCAGTCGCGGTAATATCTAGAATGTCATCGATAATTTGAAAAGCAAGCCCAATATTTTGCGAGTAGCGAGATAGGCGTTGCTCTTCTTCTGGCGTTGCTCCTGCCAAAATACCGCCACAAACGACACAAGCTTCCAAAAGAGCACCTGTTTTGTGGCTGTGAATAAAATTTAATGTTTCCACAGGAGTATCGGTTTTGCCTTCCGATTCTAGATCGAGGACTTGACCGCCTACTAATCCAGTTGCTCCTGTTGCTTGACCCAACCGCGCAATCACCTTTAACACTCGTTCAGCAGGAACGTTTCGAGTTTGAGTTGCAACAAACTCAAAGGCATAAGCGAGTAAACCATCTCCAGCTAAAATTGCAATATCCTCGCCATACACTTTATGGTTAGTCAGCTTACCGCGTCGATAATCGTCATTATCCATTGCTGGTAGGTCGTCGTGAATTAACGACATTGTGTGGATGCTTTCCACAGCAACAGCAGTCGGTAGAGCCATTTCAATAGTACCACCTAGCATCTCATTGGTGGTCAAACAAAGAATTGGACGCAATCGCTTCCCACCTGCGAGTAGAGCATAGCGCATTGCTTCATATATTTTTTCTGGATAACGCACGGGTAAAGCCTTATCCAAAGCTTCATCACAAAGCTGTTTTTTCTCTTTGAGATACGCTAACAGGTCAAATTTTTCTACCTGTGAAGCTGTCTGAATATTATCTGCTGCTACCATCCTTAATTATCCTTGATGTTCCGTCATCTACGTAACAATTTTACGGGAAAGCGTCCTTCGTCATTCGTCATTCGTCATTGGTCATTAGTCATTGGTCATTGACCGAGAACAAATGACAATTGACAAAGAACAAATGACAATTGACAAATGACTAATTTTGTAAATGTTGCCTGTAGCTATCTACAGTATTTTGCATCAACATAGCTACAGTCATAAGACCTACGCCACCAGGCACTGGTGTGAGAAATTCCGCAACTCTAGCAACTTCTTCAAAGCGAACGTCACCCACGATGCGACTGTTGCCACTTGAGTCTGTCACGCGATTGATCCCCACATCTACCACAACAGCACCTGGTTTTACCATGTCAGCAGTTATGAATTCGGGACGACCAACTGCTGCAACTAGAATATCAGCATTCTTTGCGATTTCTGGTAAGTTTTGCGATCGCGAATGAGCGATCGTCACGGTAGCATCTGCTTCCAGTAGCATTAAAGCCAAAGGTTTACCGACCAAAATACTACGTCCTACCACTACTGCCTGCTTACCTTGTAAAGGAATTTTATATTCTTCCAGTAAACTTATAACGCCAGCAGGAGTGCAACTGCGTAAACCCGTTTCTCCTCGCACCAGTCGTCCCAGGTTTATAGGGTGTAAGCCGTCAGCATCTTTATCTGGAGAAATTTGATACAACAGATGCTGAGCATCTAAATGATTCGGGAGAGGCAATTGTATAAGAATACCATCCACTCGCTCATCTTCGTTGAGTGCAGCAATAACTCCCTCTAACTCAGCTTCAGTCGTTTCTGTTGGAAAATGCCTCCCAAAAGACGCAATACCAATCTTCTTACAGGCGCGTTCCTTTCCACGTACATATGCTGCAGATGCGGGATGATCGCCCACCATCAGCACTGCCAATCCGGGCGGGCGTCCTATTTTGGGTTGAGCTTCTTTAATGACAGCAGAAAGTCCTTGCTGAATTTTTTCTGCCTTAGCTTTACCATCAAGAAGTTTGGCTGTTTTTGTATCCATCACAATTCGTAGAATAAGAAAGCTACGCAGTGGCATTGCCATCTCATGCACAATTCGCATTCGCGCTTAAACACCACATTCAATATCTTCTCAGATTGCTTGTAAGTCAGTAGGCAAAGATAAAAGTAACTGTGTAAAGAAATGTAAAATTAGGGACTGGGGACTGGGGACTGGGGACTAGGGACTGGGAATTAATTTCCCAATCCCCAATCCCTAATCAACAGATATAAATTGTCACTTGCCGATCCCTGATGCCAAAATTGGCAAGTACAGGTAATCATTATGCAAAAAATGAAAAATTTAAATATATTGTTTTTGTATCATCACGGCATAGCTTTATCCTTACGCTTGGGATTAACAGTTCTCCTTCTTACAGGAGCGTTAAGTTGTACCAATTTAGGTCGATATGGCTGGAACACAATCGGAGCCAATATCACTCCCATTCAGGAAATCAAACCACAAAAGGAGGATGACGCCACAGTTTACATACAAGGAAAAGTTGAGAAACGAGTAGCATTGTTAAAGCGGATGGCATATCAAATTGACGACTCTACAGGCAAAGTCTGGGTAATTACCAATCAAACTGGTATAAAAGAGGGAGATAAAGTCGTCTTCAAAGGTAAAATACGCTACCAATCTATTCCAATTGCAGGGAAAGAGTACGGGGAAGTGTATTTAGAGGAAGAGTAGAGTAGGGGTAGGGGTTAGGGGGTAGGGAGTAGGATACAAATGACAAATGACAAAAGACAAATGACAAATGACAAATACTAAACAAGTTGCTATTGCGATACTCTATCGAGATAATAAATTTTTAATGCAGTTGCGGGATAACAAGCCAAATCTTCTCTATCCAGGACACTGGGCGTTTTTTGGCGGACATATAGAACCGGGCGAAACTCCAGAAGAAGCAGTACAGAGAGAAATTTTAGAAGAAATAGGTTATACTTTACCACCAACCTTTTCCAAGTTCGGCTGCTATTCTGATGAAATAGCTCTCCGTCACGTTTTCCATGCACCACTGTTAGTAGAATTAGATCGATTAGTTCTGAATGAAGGTTGGGACATGGGTTTAGTAGCACCAGAATACGTTCGTCAAGGGAGTTGCTACTCAGCCATTGCAGGAGAAGTCAGACCGATGGGAGCAGTCCATCAACGTATTCTGTTAGATTTTATAGAGAGACAACCTATAGCGATCGCTAATATCTAATTACTAACTCCAATTAGTCATAAGTCATTAGCAAATAGTAAATCATTCAATGACTACAAACAAATTACAACAATGGTTAAGTCTAGGCTTAGCATTTCCCCTTGCTATACTCAACGCTTGGGTATTGCTTCAAGTCGTACAGTATTTCCAACCCCTCGTAAGTATTCTTGTCGCCGCCCTCTTACTAGCTTTTGTTTTAGATTATCCAATTCGGTTTTTTCAAAAACAAGGCATAAATCGTAACTTTGCTATTGTCAGTGTCTTACTGTTAGCTGTAATAATTGTTGGAGCTTTAGCTGTTACCTTAGTTCCCTTAATTCTGCAACAGCTCAACGAACTAGTGAACTTTTTACCAAATTGGATTGATTCTGGAACACAACAAATTCAAGCCTTTCAAACTTGGATTGCTACCCAAGCAGCCACCCAAGAACTTCCAGTTAATTTAAGTAGTTTAGTCACTCAACTGTTAGATAGATTTTCCAACCAACTTCAGTCCTTAACAGGTCAAATTCTTGGTTTTGCAGTAGATACTATTGGTAGTTTAGTAAACGTACTGCTGACAGTCGTTATCACAATATATTTAATACTAAATGGAGAAAAACTTTGGGATGGAATTTTTCAGTGGTTTCCACCTTACATTAGCTCACCAGTGCGGCAATTATTACGTGAAGATTTCCAAAATTATTTTATTGGTCAAGCAATCTTAGGTGCATTGCTAGCACTGACACTCATACTCATATTTTTGACACTGCAAATTCCCCTAGCTTTACTTTTTGGGCTGGGAATTGGATTTTTCTCCCTCTTCCCTTTCGGGACAGGTATAGGAATTGCAATAGTCACCCTATTAATTGGATTGCAAAATTTTTGGTTAGGGGTAGAAGTTTTAGCTGTTGCTGTACTCGTGGACCAAATTAATACTAATTTTGTTGCTCCTCGACTTTTAGGTAATTTGACTGGCTTAAACCCTGTTTGGGTTGTTATTTCCTTATTGGTAGGCGCAAAACTTGGAGGACTATTAGGTTTGTTGGTTGCTATACCCATCGCTAGTTTTATCAAAGATGTAGCAGATAGCTGGCGTGATGGAGGTTTTAGAGTTCCACTTGCTGAGGATGTCCCAAATGATGGCGTTGCTACTGAACAAAGGATAAATGTAGTTGTGGAGCGATAATGTAGATAACAAATAATCGAGAGGGATTTAGATGGAAGGTAAAAGATTTATCCATAGCTTGCAATTAGAAAATCTCTTATCTTATGGTAAAGCAGAAGAAATTGAACTACAACCGTTGAATGTATTAATTGGTTCTAATGCATCTGGTAAATCCAATTTAATTGAAGCGCTAAATATTTTAAGGGCTACACCCACAGACTTACTAGTTCCATTTCGTCAAGGAGGAGGTATTAGTGAGTTTTTTTGGAAAGGTGATAAAGGGGTTCCAGTCGCTAAAATACAAGTTATTGTTGAGTACCCAAATCAACCGTTATCCTATAGATTAATGTTCACTATAGTTGGTCGAAGGCTCGAACTCATCGAAGAAGAAATAGAAAACGAATATTCATCTATCAGTGAAAACAATAATGAATTTTATTATCGTTATCAAAGCGGTCACCCAGTTTTAAAAGTAAAATCAGATAATTTAGTACAACAGATACGACGGTCTATAGTACCAGAACGGCTAATTATAGATCAGTCAATTTTATCACAAAGAAAAGAGCCAGAGTTGTATCCTGAACTTTCCTATTTAAGCCATAAATTTTCTAGTATAGGAATTTATCGAGAATGGGATGTAGGACAACAATCAGAAATACGTAAACCTCAAAAGACTGATTTAGTAGAACATCCTCTTTTTGAGGATGCAAGTAATCTTGGTTTGTTTCTAAATAACTTACAATACGAGTTAGGAAATAGACAAGTTATAGACCAACTTAAGAAATTTTACGAAATTGCCGAAGAACTTAATATAAAAGTATACGGTGGTACGGCACAAATATTTATCCGCGAACAAGGGCTTACGCAACCAATTCCCGCAAACCGGTTATCTGATGGTACATTACGGTATTTATTTTTAATGGCTTTACTTCTTGACCCAACTCCACCACCTCTTATTTGTATTGAAGAACCAGAAATAGGTCTACATCCAGATATTCTACCTACAATTGCAGAGATGCTTATTGACGCATCTCAAAGAACGCAACTGATTGTAACAACTCATTCTGATGCTTTAGTTTCTGCAATTCCACCCGAATCAGTGTTGGTTTGTGAAAGAGATGACAAGGGAAGCCATTTACGTCGCCTTGAACCAGAGAGGTTAAAGAATTGGCTGGAAAATTATACTCTTGGCGATCTGTGGCGGATGGGTGAAATCGGAGGAACCCGATGGTAAAGGAGATTCGTCTCTACATTGAAGGTGGTGGCGATGGAAAAAATACCAAGGCTTTGATTCGTGAAGGATTTAGCAATTTTTTACAAGAGATTGTGAAATTAGCACGTAGTAAAAAGATAAAATGGGGAATTACTGTTTGTGGTTCTCGTAATAACGCATTTCGCGACTTTAAGAATGCTTTGAAATCTCATCCAGATGCTATTAATGTGCTGCTTGTTGATGCAGAAGCTCCAGTTAAAAAATCTCCTTGGGAGCATTTAAAGAATAGGGATAATTGGGAGATACCAGAAATTGATAATTGCTATTGTCATTTAATGGTTCAAGCAATGGAAGCATGGTTTATTGCTGACATCGATACTCTTAAAAAATTTTACGGACGAGGATTTAAGGAAAATGTACTCCCTAAAAATTCTAATGTAGAAACTATTGATAAAGATAGCTTGGAACCATGCTTAAAAAATGCAACTTGCAATACATCTAAGGGGGAGTATCAAAAAATTAAACACGCTTCCAAACTTTTAGAACTATTAAATACTAACAAAGTACGTAGCGCTTCTCCTTATTGCGATCGCTTTTTCACTATGCTTATAGAAATGATAGAAACTTCTACTGAGGATAGTAAGTAACTAACTCAATCGGTGGGGTTTCTATGCAGGCTCATTAACTCTGGAAAGTGGCTTCAGTTTCCAATTATTCCGAATTAACTCAATCGGTGGGGTAATTGTGCCACCTAGTATTCAAAAGCCATACCAGTTTCCAATTATTCCGAATTAACCCAATCGGTGGGGGTATTGTTGGGTTTGCTGGATCTTCTTTGCTTCTAAAAATTGTTTCCAATTATTCCGAATTAACCCAATCGGTGGTTTCCCACTTCTACTAAAGTAGTTGCTGAGGCTCCTCTTGTTTCCAATTATTCCGAATTAACCCAATCGGTGGCTTCACCTATCCGGAGGCTTTACAGGCCGGACTGTAAAATGTTTCCAATTATTCCGAATTAACCCAATCGGTGGGAAATAGCAGTTTAACTGGATCAGGTAACTCTTACAATGTTTCCAATTATTCCGAATTAACCCAATCGGTGGCAACTTTGAGAGGAGGTTTTAGCTCAATTATAAATAAGAATGTTTCCAATTATTCCGAATTAACCCAATCGGTGGAGGGAGCGTTATCCCAGAGGAGTAGGACGTTCTTATCTGTTTCCAATTATTCCGAATTAACCCAATCGGTGGGGTTCATCTAGGAGACCTTACCCAGTAAGGGTTTTAGACGCCAAATCGACACACCTCTGAAAAACATGATGCAAGTCGTGTAAAATTGAGCAAAACACATACCTCAAATCCTTACTCAGTGGGCAATCGACACACCTCAACGGAAAATATAGGGTTTCAGGGATTGGGCGAGGTGTGTAGATGAACATCTCAAAGCCAGCTTCAAATTACCCTCAAACCTAGATAACATAATAATTTGGCGGTATTTGTGGTTCTTACCTGCCAACAATTAATACCTCAAAGCTGCTTCGATGATATCTCCAATAAAACCAAACATTATCCTCCACGAGCTTAACTAACTTTTTGACTTATTTGTATAGTTGATACATCTCCTCTAAACTAAAAATATAAACTACACAATTTCATGTGTTTTTTCTTATCAAATATCATACATTACAAGCACTAGCATCAAAAAACTAGAGAAAAAATAATTAACAAAATTACAAGCTGTTTTACAAACTAATTCATCATTAAAAATTTTCGGCAACTACAGCAGTAACTAAGTGGAATTTTGCTTGCTATTCAGCTTTGAGGGTGGAATTTTCTATACAACCTATTCTTTATTGACAGAAATTTATGCCACGAGCATCCTTATATGTTGCCGCTCAATTGTAAATTTTTGTAATTCTTTTAAACTACAGGATATGAGTTTTCAGTAGTAATCTCTCAATGTGCAGAGAGCGCACTTAATTTACTCTTTAAATTCAAAAAAAATTTTGATACGTTACTCCATCAAGAGTATCTTCGTAATAACGCGGCATGATGTATGCACACTGATAACCAACGGCTTCGTAGAAGCTTCGTCCTAAAGCATTTGAAACTGGCGTATCAACATAAATACCTCGTGCCTTTTTGCAAAGTGCAAAAGCTTCTGCTTTATCTACTAGTGCTCTTGCTATACCTTGTCTGTGATAGGTTGGATCGACTGCCAATCCTTGAATTTGAGCAAGTTGATTCCAAACATGGAATTGCACGTAGATGAATCCAATCGCGATATCGCTGTGAATAGCAACGTATATGCCATATATATTAGAATTCTGAGAAAAAATGTCAGCATTGTATTCGCTAGCAATAATGTATTGCTCTGCCCAGCCTATATGTTCGAGAATCCTGCGAATTGCAGGGCGATGTTCGTTTGAGTAATCGACAATTGAAACTCTACTTTTCATAGACTGAACTCACCACTCCCCGCTAACCGATGTCCAATAAAACTTTTAACACGCCTTTACCTTGAGCGCGTTCAAAAGCAGCCAGCCCTTCTGTAAGGGGATAACGTGCATGAATGAGGGGTTTTACATTTACTCTTTCTTGTGCTAGAAGTTCGATCGCGGGTTGAAAGGAACCGCAACGAGAGCCAACTAAAGTGATTTCGTCCACAACTAAAGAAGAAGCATCAAAGCTCAGGTTACCTGCATATGTACTTTTGAGTACGAGAGTTCCTCTTGGACGCAAGGCGCGAAGAGCAATGGCAAATCCTTCAGAGTTACCAGTGCATTCTACCGAAATATCAAAAGTTTTGTCTTTAACCGCATCAACTAAACCAGTTTTAATACCCCTGTCCTCTAAGTTAGCAAGTTTGTCTCGATGACGTCCCACGGCTAAAAGCTCGCACCCAGTTAAAGCTATTGTCTGCGCTACTAATTGCCCCAGTTTACCATCACCAACAACGAGTACTCGATCGTCAGGGCATAACTGTATCTGCTGCTGAATTTCCAACGCTGCTGCTAAAGGTTCTGTAAAAGTTGCGACTTCTGTAGGAATATTGTCAGGTACCCGATATAGGTTCTCTATGGGTAAAGTCAGATAATCAGCAAAAGCTCCATTGCGGTTGACAATACCAAGAACAGTACGATTTTCGCAATGAGTAGGTTGTCCCCTACGACAGAACCTACACTGTCCGCAAACAGCGTTGATTTCTCCAACTACACGTTGATTCACTAGGTGCTCTGGTCCTTGTTCAACAACACCAACAAATTCATGTCCAAGAATACCAGCGTAGGGATAGTAACCTCTCTTAAGTTCTATGTCGGTGTTACAGATACCAGCACACAAAACACGTACTAAAGCTTCTCCCGGTGGTGGTTCGGGAATAGCGATGTTGGTACGGAGTTGAATTTGGTTGTTTTCGAGCCAAAGTCCTTTCATAGTTAATAAGTGTAGGTGGAAAATCTCGATTAGATAAGTGAATCAACCAAAATAAATATAACACTCCAGAAATTAGGGGATAGTTAGTGCATAGTAATTTTTATTACAGTTTTTCAAATAAGTATATATCGCCAATCAATTAATCTCTCGAAAGACGGAGAATTATCTCTTGCTTTAATACCGTCTGGACGGTATAGTAAATTTGTGTTTGATACACCGTCTAGACGGTATAGTTCAGCGACTGAGTAATGTGCTACTTCCTAACTGTTCTCAGCTATCCCTTTGTTCCTATGATTGGTACTAACCCAAGTTGCTAGTTATGCATTTAGGCGATCGCTTGGGTCGATAAAGCAATAAAATCCCCTCCAGAGAGAAATGTAGGAGGGGAATATGCTTAATGAAATAATTACCATCTATGCTATCATTGACGACTTGTTAAAGGCGATCGGACATCATGAAGACTGCCGCCGTGAAATGAGTGATGCTGAAATTATCACAACGGCAATGATTGCAGCGATATTCTGAGCGTGGGAATCATAGCATGGCTTGCAGCTATATGAAAGACCATAAATTCATCCCTTATATGTTAGAAAAATCACGTTTCATATGCCTCCTTCGTCGGCACGCTTCGCGAACGGAGATTACACAACGTTTCAATGCTCATCAACGATTTATTTCATCAAATAGGAATGATACTAAAAGAGACTAGTGATTGTACTGAATACCTTTTAGACTCATTCCCTGTGCTAATGTGCGATAATATTCGGATTTTCAATGTGAGGTTAATTAAGTCAGAGGAATACAGGGGTTATATTGCATCTAAAAAACGTTATTTTTATGGGGTTAAAATACAATTATTAACCACTAGAAGCGGAATTCCAGTAGAATTTGTGTTTTTACCAGGTAGTGCCTCTGATGTGCGTGCATTGAACGCCTTGCGGTTTTCACTCGTCGGTGTTTGTGCAAAAGCCCTTAAGATAACTGTCTCGCTTGTTTTCAGTAGAGAAGGAACAGCAACAGACAAAAGTAGTGAAGATGTAATCAAAACAGCAAACTTAAGCCGATAGTTCATAGTTCACCTCTAGGGTATTCTGCGTTACACGATAAATATCTAGCACTCACTAGTATTTTTACGTATAAATACTATATGATGGTTTTACATTTATGTATATTTCTAGAGGAATGTGGGGTATGCAATTGTAAGCCGGGTACAGCTTGCGCCAAAAGCAAATGCTAAAATCACTAAGTATATAAGATAACTGGTAGTGGGCAATTAATGAGCGAAAGTATCGAAAACTGGATAAAAGCATTGCCCAAAAGACCAACCCCTACTCACAATCAACGTTATCAATTTCAAATCAGACATTGCGGTACTGAGGAAATTCAAGTTAAAGACGGAGGAGAACAAATATGGGCTGATGGAATAAATACTCAAACCGGAGAATTACTCGAAGCAAAATTTATTGATAATCCTGTTAGTAGCCCCTATATAAGTTGCTCTAACATCCCGCCTTTTATTCGTACTAAAATAGTTAATGAGGTAGAAAACGAATTTAGGCGTTATGCAGCAGTGATTAATGACCCGAATACACCAGTGGAGTCACTACAGGTAATTGTTAACATTCAAGAAGCAGTACCATTTTTTGAAAATTTACTTAAAAAATATAATATACAAGGTCATGTTGTGGTCAGGTTTTAATAGGTAAAGAGGTCGGTAGTCCATGGAATATTTAATCACCCCACCAGCAGAAACGGATTGGCAAATTAATCAGTCAGATTTTGCTGACTGTCTTATGAAGAAATGGTCACATATTCAACTAAAGCAAATTACTAACTCAGATGACTATTATTGCCTTGAAGGATCGATCTCTGTAGCTGGTGATGGGCTGCTTGAAGTGGCTTTACACAGAGACAGGCAAGGTGTAAGTCTAGATGGTTATTTAGAAGATTGTGCATTTTTTGCAGTTTGGCTGCGTTCACTCGTTCCTCAAAATCAGGAGTTAGTGTTTTATGACCAAGGATATAACGTCCACATTGAACTAAAGCAAAACACAACCGAGTCAGAAATTATTAATTCATTTATTGGCACTGCCCAGCTATTGCTATAGTCGTTACCACTGATATTATAAGTGTTTAACTGAACCTGATGTCAAGCTATTCCAAATCGTCATAGACGATCGACTCCTTAGAAGCACTACCACAGAATCATCCCTTACGTTCAGTTTTTAGTAGAGAAGGAACAGCAACAGACAAAAGTAGTGAAGATGTAATCAAAACAGCAAACTTCAGCCGATAGTTCATGGTTTTCCTCTATAGTATTCTGAATTACACGACAAACACTTAGCTCTCGCTAGTAATTTGGCGTAGAAATACTAGATTATTGTCTTACATTTATGTATATTTCTGGAGGAATGTGGGGTATGCAATTCTTGACACCAAGTCCAAACTTTACAGAAAAATCATATTGAGACTGGCTACGTAACATCTCTAGCACTCATAAAACTGCATATCCCTAACCTGCTGAGATTTAAGAATCAATAACAGCAATAGTTAGGGAGAAAAGCCAAGTAAAAATTATTAATTATTATTAGCAAATTCATGAACAAGTTAGAATACTGGACTTTAGTCATGCTGAACAGCGCTGGAAATCGCCAACTTAGAGAAATCCAGATAGCGAAGACATTTTTCGTTGATACCTTAGCTGATTTAATCAGTATAGATGAAGTATCAGACACATTCATCCAAAAGCGATTACTAGAGTTAACTCAGAATAATTCCAGTCAACAAAGTTTATTAGCACAACGCTGTTTACTCTGCTTTATTTCTTGGCAAGTTGAGAAAGTATGTTTAAGTCTCGAACAGCAATTTGGTAATTTTCACGGCTTTACTCATCGCGATCTATTACCGTATGTTCTTGATGATGACGGTGGTTTGCAGGCTTCTACTACCTATCAATGGTAACCGTTCACGGGGGGAACGCCCTTAACGATACCCGTTGTCTAAGAACGTTCGGGGAAAGCCAGATATGATTGAACCAAGGTGGATGGAGGAAGATT
>NZ_BAACAP010000216.1:0-85939 GCF_045865695.1 Scytonema hankhaensis NUACC26 | reverse complement strand
GATGGTTTGATTGACTATCCAATCATGGCTGTTGCTGCTGATGGCGAACAAACGCGATCGATTCACATGAAGTTTAATCGTGAAACTCCATCTCGCAATACCAATACTAAGGACGAAGCTGTTTTAGAATGGCTCCCTTAATTTTGGATTTTAGATTTTAAATTTTGGATTGACCGAAATCTTTTGAAAAATTTGCTCTCCGCTACAATTATGCTGTGGCGGAGTTTTTGTAATTTACCCCCCACCTTGCCATCTCGATCCGGTGGCTCCGCCTGGGAATGCCTTCTTTAGAGGCTCCGCCTCCTTTGAACATCTTCATAAGTTTTACTATGAGAGACTTTAATTATATTAATGCGATCTGCAAGGTGTTCTAGCAACCTACTAGATAAATCGTTCCTAATATACTTGACAAATAAGCCCAAGACCTTTAGCTTATGGGTCTTAGTTCGTTGCAGTGAAGTATATGCCGGAAGTCATCAAACAAATGAAAGAACGCCGCAAAGTTGAATTTGAGGAAAATAATATTAAGTATCAGCTTTGGAGATTAGATGATTTTGAGTATAGGAAGCTTAGACAAAGCAGCCTTCCTATTAAAGAAGATTACGACTTTTATTGGAACGTTCATTATTCAGAACGCTATCGCGAGGATCGGTTTAATTTAGCAAAATTGTTTGTAACACTAACATGGTTGTTTGGAGATAGCAGTGATTTCATTGATAATTGGAAAGGCTCGTTCTTCTTTCCTATTTTACTAGTCTTGGAAAAAGAACAAGGGAAATTTTTTTATTTAGTATCAATCTACGACCATCGCGGTTCAATTACCTTCATGTTGTATAAAGTTTTAGAGGATGATGTAGATAGTTATGATAAAGATGTACTACACGATCCATTAGAATCAGAGTTTTCCCGAAAAGAAATTAATTATTTTATTAGCTATTTTTATAGTTTTATGAGAGGGTACTTTCAAAGTTTAAAAAAAATTAATGTGCCTCAGCCTTTTTTAAAGAAAATTGACTCAAATTTAATTCTATATGGTTATAAAGATAATGAATATTTTGAGGAGCACTACGAATCTGAAGAAAGTTATAAAACAGCAATTCAAAGCTTTGAGTCAGACGGAGTTAGCGAGCTAAAACCCCAAAAGAAGGACAATGATATAAAGAGCATTCTACAAACTATCACGAGTGAAGCAGTCAAATAATAAGACAATTATTTCCCTGACTTAAAATAATGTTATGGCAATCCTATAGGACTTCTATTTAATTTTTGAACTATACGTAGGGTGAGCATTGCCCACCACATAAGGCTTTTGGTGGGCAATGCCTACCCTACAGTACTTAAAATTTTTCAAAAATCATTTATAATTCCTATATTTCATTTATCAATACACGTAGGGTGGGCGATACACACTACCAAGTCTTTTGGTGGGCATTGCCCACCCTACGGTACTATAAATTTTTACAAATGATTTAGGATTGCTATATTAGAGTTTCTTTTAACAACACAGGAAGTTAAGATAGTGTTTATGTTATGATGACATCTAAAAAATTAATTAAAGAAAGCTTGATATTTTTCCTATCAATTACTCTTTTATGTAGCTGTAAAATGTTACACCAATCTTTCTTAGAAGCAGCTACCACCTGTATTGGACAGGATAGAAATTTTAGCATCAGTTTTTTCAAAACGAATAATCAAGGCAAGAAATATGATAAAGGAATTAATCATGTTATTATTTTTCATCCTAAAGCCAAAGAGTTAGATTTTAAAGTTAATGTTGGTCTACCACATAACTTGTATGCAAAAGATCGTAAAGGCAATATACGTCGAGACTACATACCCAAAGTTTTCCGTGAAATCATTGCTGATGAAAACTCAAAATTAAACGGACAAAAACCAATTGTCGCAATTAATGCTGACTACATAGGGACTGATGATAAACCTCAAGGTTTAAATATTTCTCGTGGAGTTGAGTATTCAGGAGCATTTAAAAACAAACGTTCTTCCTTTGGAGTTTCAGGAGGAAATCCAAGTCAACGTCAGGCTACTATTGGAGTAGGAAGGAGAACAAATAATATTCTGAATTACAATTTGGTAGGAGGTAATGGTAGATTTTATCGGAACGGCAAATTTAAAGATATTTGTAAAGACTTGGGAGAACTTGCTTGCAAACAAGCAACAAATCGCTCTATGGTAGCTGTGAGCGATCGCGGTTATGTCATTTTGTTAGTGAATGATGCTAAAGCCAATTCTGAAATAGAGTTATCGCAAATCAATCAAGAACTTTTGCCAGATATGTTTGACGATGTACTTGAAGGGATTGCTCGAAATAATTGTTTGGGGAAAATTAAAGAAGGAATGTTATTTGATGGTGGTATGTCTCCAGGTTTATACTACAACAATAAAATATATGTGGAGAACTTAGGACCAATTGGTTCAGTTTTTCTGATATATAAAAATTCTCAGAAGTAAAAGCTTTATGCGATCGGCTTCTATATCATATAGATTATCGACTAAAATAATAAAATAATGAAATGACAGAGCAACGAATATCAGATTTGACAACTGACGAGCTAAAAGCCTTGATGTCTTCAACGATTGATGAACGGCTAAGTGCCATAAAAGCTAGCTTGTTACAGGAAATAGCTGATTTAATGGAGAGCAAGGTGAAAAGCTTAGCAGCTGTCAATGGACAAAGTAACTCATACATACTGCCTAAACTTAGTGAGGCTGAAAGACAACAGAAATTAAAAGACTTGCAAGAAATGTTTCGCAGGTGGGACGAAGAGTATGATGAAGAGGAACAACGAGAAACTTTTGAATATCTACGACAGGTTTTAGATGAAGACAGACTTTCCAATCGCTCCCTATTCCCACAAACATGATAGTTGTATTAGATTCGGGATCGCTAGGAATTTTAACAAACCCTAAAGCTTCTTCTTTCAATTTGGAGTGTCAGAGTTGGTTGTTGTCTTTACAGTCAAAGGGTTATGAAATTGGCTAAATTCAATTTTACATTAAATTTGGACAATAAGGTTACGTGTTTTCTCACAATTCAATTAGGATTGCTATAAAATACGGGATAATGAGTACAAAAAAGGACTTATGAAATGACAGAGCAACGAATATCAGATTTGACAACTGACGAGCTAAAAGCTTTGGTAACTTCAGCGATTGATGAACGGTTGAGTCTCATAAAAACTAGCTTGTTACAGGAAATAGCTAAGTTAATTGAAGATAATGGGAAGCAGAGGGAGGAAGCTTTGGTATATCAACCTGCTTACGTACTACCCAAAAGAACCAAAGAAGAACAACTCCAGATCAATCAAGCTTTAATAGAGTGGTTAGATAAGTGGGTAGAAGAGGGAGATGAAGAAGAACAAAGAGAGACATTTGAGTACTTGCAAAAGGCATTGGATGAGGATCGTCTTTCAAATCGACCATTATTTCCACAAAAATGATAGTTCTATTAGATTCAGCTCCCTTAGGAATATTGACAAATCATAAAGCGAATCCTGCATCTGAAGAGTGTCTAAGATGGGTACGTTCATTGCTATCAAAAAACTGTAGGGTAATTTTACCTGAAATTGCAGACTATGAAGTAAGAAGAGAATTACTACGAGCGAATAAGTTAGCAGGGATTGCACGTTTAGATGATTGGAAAAGGAAACTGGAATATTTGCCGATAGATACAGCAATAATGCTTCAAGCTGCTAAATTCTGGGCTGAAGCAAGACGCCGGGGAACTCCTACAGCAGATCCGAAGGCGCTAGATGGAGATGTCATTTTAGCAGCGCAAGCTAAACTGATAGAACCAAATGATGATGTAGTCATCATTGCTACAACTAATGTCAACCATTTATCTCAATTTGTAGATGCTCGTCTGTGGCAAGAAATTGAATGATATGAAAGAGGGCGATCGCGGTTGTCAACGTGACTCATTCTCATTAAAATACAAACGCGATCGCTTTTTTACGCCCGGTCGCAATACCACCTGAAAGCGCTACCCTAAGAACTGAAGATAAAAAAACAAATATGATACCTTCAGAAATCGCGGATACGCTAACGGAATTATTTGGGACTGAAACTGTCGGGGCTATTGCACCCGGTTCCTGGCAAGTGGAAACAGCAACATTTCGCCTTCTTGTGATGCTTTCAGATGATGAAAGTTGGTTGCGAGTACTATTACCTATTATGCCCGCGTCAGAAGCCCAACCTTTTCTAGAACAATTTTTAGAAGCAAATTTCGATGATACCCAAGAAGTTCGCTATGCCTTACAGCAAGGGGTCATTTGGGGAGTCTTTCAGCACAGTTCTGGTAGCTTAACTGCGGAAGATCTTCGGGGTGCGATCGCACGACTCATTTCTTTACATCAAAATGGTTTGAACAACGTCTTCAATCGGCTGATAGAGAAGCGCATCCGGCAAATTATCCAAGCAGCAAAACAGCAAGGACAATCCTTAGAAGCCACGATGCAAAACCTCGATCGTTTTTATGCCGAAGGATTGATGGGAGAGATAGACCAAACCAGCCAAGCGCGAGAGGAAGTTCTCGGCGTATGGCGGTATCAGTTAGAAAGACTTTGGAACGAGATACAGTGAACAGTAACCAGTGACCAGTGACCACTAACCAGTGACCAGTGACCACTAACAACTAACAACTAACAACTAACTAAATGGAAATTATTCAAATTCTTCAAGAAGATTATCAAAGATTTCCAGTGAATCAAACATACGACATTTACACTGAGGACGTTTATTTCCAAGACCCCCTCAATAAATTTCACGGTATTGAGCGATACAAACAAATGATTAAATTCATGGAGAGTTGGTTTTTAAACGTAAAAATGGACTTACACGCCATTTATCCTGTAGGAGATACAATCAAAACGGAGTGGACACTCAGCTGGAATACTCCCCTTCCCTGGAAACCTCGAATTGCTATTTCTGGCTGGAGTGAGTTGTGTCTCAATGCTCAAGGTTTGATTGCTTCTCACATTGATTATTGGAACTGTTCCCGGTTAGATGTGTTGAAGCAGCATTTTTCCACTAGTCATTAGTCACTGGTCACTAGTCACTGGTCACTGGTCACTGGTCACTGTTAATGTAAATAAGTGTAAACATTTCTCAGCTAGGACAAAACTATCAATGCGTGTAATTCTAATGACAGGTAAAGGTGGCGTGGGAAAAACCTCAGTCGCCGCCGCCACTGGACTCCGTTGTGCAGAACTAGGTTATCGCACATTAGTTTTGAGTACAGACCCCGCACACTCACTAGCAGACAGTTTTGACCTAGAACTGGGACACGCACCAAAACAAATCCGCCCCAATTTGTGGGGTGCAGAACTGGATGCGCTGCTAGAGTTGGAGGCAAATTGGGGTTCTGTAAAACGTTACATCACCCAAGTCCTGCAAGCACGGGGTTTAGACGGCGTGCAGGCAGAAGAATTGGCTATTCTACCAGGCATGGATGAGATTTTTGGCTTGGTTAGGATGAAGCGTCATTATGATGAAGGTGAGTTTGATGTTCTGATTATTGACTCCGCCCCTACTGGTACGGCATTACGCTTGCTAAGCTTACCAGAAGTGAGTGGCTGGTATATGCGGCGTTTTTACAAACCATTTCAAAATATTTCAGTCGCACTTCGACCTCTTGTTGAACCGATTTTTAAACCCATCGCTGGTTTCTCGTTACCAGATAAAGAGGTAATGGATGCACCTTACGAGTTTTATCAGCAAATTGAAGCGCTAGAAAAAGTACTGACTGATAACACTCAAACCTCAGTGCGCCTTGTCACCAATCCGGAAAAGATGGTGATTAAGGAATCTCTTCGCGCTCACGCTTATCTTAGCTTGTACAATGTTGCCACTGACTTAGTTGTGGCTAACCGCATCATTCCGGAAGAAGTGCAAGATCCCTTTTTCCAACGTTGGAAAGATAATCAAAAGCAGTACCGTCAGGAGATTCATGACAATTTCCATCCACTCCCCGTCAAGGAAGTTCCTCTTTTCTCTGAAGAGATGTGTGGTTTAGATGCTTTGGAACGTCTAAAAAACACACTTTACACGGATGAAGATCCCACTCAAGTGTATCATACAGAAACTACCATCAAAATTATTCAAGAAAACAATCAGTACAGTTTGGAATTGTATTTACCTGGTATTCCTAAAAATCAAATTCAATTGAGTAAATCTGGTGATGAACTTAATATTACAATTGGTAATCATCGTCGAAATTTAGTGTTACCTCAGTCTTTGGCTGCACTCCAACCTGCAGGGGCGAAAATGGAAGAAGATTATCTCAAAATCCGTTTTGCTGCTTGACGATTGTTACATAAAAAAGGGAACGGGGAACAGGGAACAGAAAGTTCCTATTCTTTGTTCCCTATAGTTATATAAAAGTAGGTAGGGCTAAAGCCCACTCACATCAAATTTAAGTACATAAAAGTAGGGTGAGCAAGGTCTATCAATGTTAAACGATGGGCTTTAGCCCTACCTACGTCTGGATTTTACTTAAGTATAGAAAACTATAAAATTACTTTGCAAAAGTTTGCCAGTATTTTTACTGTAGACAAACAGCACAATTAAAATTCACAATATTTTTAGATAATACCAATTTGAAAAAAGAATGTTACAGATAGTTGGGTGAAATTAAGTCCCACAAGGCTTTTTCAATCCAAAATCCAAAATCCAAAATCCAAAATGGTATAAATAACTATCCTTTGAAATTTAATTCCCTATATTTCATCCAACTTTATTTGAAAAAAAGCTATGACTCTAAGCATTGAACAAGATTTACAATTGCGTCTAGAGCAGGAAAATTTGCTACGACACATTATAAACAGCATTCATCAAACTTTAGATTTAGACGAGATTTTGAAAGCAATAGCAGAGGAAGTTCGTTCTTTACTGAGAACAGATCGAGTCATGCTTTACAAATTCCATAGTGATGGTAGCGGTAAAGTCATTGCAGAATCTATAGATAATAATCGTTTACCATCCTTGTTAGGATTAAATTTTCCTGCTGATGATATTCCGCTTCATGCTCGGAAAATGTTTATGAAAGCACGATCGCGTTCTGTGGTAAATGTTGACACGCGACAGATAGGTCAAAGCCCTTTGCGTAATTTTGTAACGGGAGAAGCAGTATCAGGAGACATAACATACCGCCCTGTCGATCCTTGTCATGTCGAATATTTAACAGCAATGGGGGTGAAATCTTCTCTCATCATGCCCATTTTTCATCAAGAAGAACTTTGGGGACTGTTAGCATCTCATCACTCAGAACCGCGTTTGGTTCCTGAGTCGGAAATTGAAGCCGTGCAGATGGTGGTAGATCGGTTATCGATCGCGATCGCACAGAGTCATATTTTAACCAAAGCCCAAGCAAGAGCGCAAAGAGAAGTAGTACTCAATCGCATCACAACCCTACTGCACTCAATGCCTAGTATTGAACTACAGTCAGCCTTAAAAGAAACTGTTGAAGTGTTTTCTGGAAGTGGGGGTCGATTGTGTATTAGACATCAAGCCTTTAGCTTGCAAAATGACACAGTGAAAAGTTTGGCAGACTGTCTGAATGAAGAAAACCCTTCAGTTGAGCTTTATACGTGTGGTTGGCAACCCGTGATGCTAGAGATTGCAAAATATCAGTATATGGAGCAATACAGTGTTTGGCAAGAACGCCACAAATTTGGTAACTGTGATGTTTGGGCAATTACAGACATCTATCAAACACCCGAATTGCGAAATCTGCAAATTGCTTTCCGACCCACTAAAATTCGTAGCTTGATAATGATACCACTGCAATATCGTCAGCAGTTGCTCGGTTATTTAAGTGTTTTCCGCGACGAAATCGATACTGAAACTCTATGGGCTGGTCAGTTTGACCCAGACCGACGACAATTATATCCCCGTTTGTCGTTTGAAGTGTGGCGAGAATCTAAAAAAGCACAAGCTTGTGAATGGACTGTTGAAGAAATTGAACTCGCCCAAGCCATAGGTAAGCAATTTGCTCTCTTCATTCAGCAATACGAAATTTACCAACAGGTACAAGCCTTTAATGCCAACTTATTTCAGAATTTATTTGGCTAAACCCAATGTTTCCTAGTGCCAATGATGATTTGCAGATTCGTTTAGAAAAAGAAAATTTGTTACGTCGAATTGTTAACAATATTCGACAAACACTTTCTTTAGAAGAGATTTTAACAACAACAGTCGCTGAAGTCCGTTCTTTGTTGGGAACTGACCGCGTACTGATTTACAAATTTCATCCCGATAATAGCGGTCAAGTGATTGCAGAAGCGATTCATAATTATCGTCTTCCATCGTTACTAGGGTTGAATTTTCCGGCGGATGATATTCCTCCTCATGCACGAGAACTTTTTATTAAGGCGCGAGTGCGTTCTGTAGCTCATGTTGAAAGTCGGCAAATAGGTCATAGCCCGTTACGCGATCTGGAAACGAGGGAGACAATATCAGAGAATATACGATTTAGACCTATAGACCCTTGTCATATAGAATACTTGACGGCGATGGGAGTTACATCTTCTTTAGTCACACCCATTTTTCATCAAGACCAACTTTGGGGACTGTTAGTGTCTCACGATTCGAGTTCGCGCCAGTTTGATGAAGATGATGTTGAGGCAGTGCAGAGAGTTGTAGACCAGTTGTCAGTTGCGATCGCACAAAGTAATATACTGACCCAAGCCCATGAAAAATCGCAACGGGAAGCTATTGTCAACCGCATTGCCACCTTATTACACTCAATGCCCGCAGTTGAATTGCAGCCAGCTTTAGAAGCAGCAGTGACAGCATTTGGAGGGTCTGGTGGCAGACTTTGTATTAGGAACCGAGCCTTTGATGTTAAGAATAGTACAGTAAAAAGTTTAGCAGAATGTCTGGAATTGGATGAGCCTTTAGTTAAGATTTATACTTATGGTTGTCAACCGAGCGTGCCAGAAGTTGCCAGATATCAATTGATGGAGCAATATAGCGTTTGGCAAGAACACTATAATAATTCTGGAGATTGTGACATATGGGCTATTCCAGATATCTACAAAATACCACAGTTGCGAAATTTACAAGTTGCTTTCCGACCAACCAAGATTCGTGGTATCTTAATGCTACCACTGAAAGATCGTCAGCAATTGTTGGGTTATTTAAGTATTTTTCGAGATGAGGTTGATACAGAAACTCTTTGGGCGGGAAGGTTCGATCGCGACGAACGGCAATTGTATCCACGAATGTCATTTGAAGTTTGGCACGAACACAAAAAAGCACAGCCTCTTGAATGGACTACAGAAGAACTTAAATTAGCTCAAGCTTTGGGAAAGCAGTTTACCCTGGCAATTCAGCAACGCGAGATTTACCAACAAGTAAATGCTCTCAATGCCAACTTAGAAAATCAAGTTAAAGAGCGTACAGCTAAATTACAAAATACGCTACACGAACTACAGCAAGCTCAAACTCAACTGATTCAAACGGAGAAAATGTCTTCACTCGGTCAGCTTGTTGCAGGTGTTGCTCACGAGATTAACAATCCAGTCAACTTCATTTATGGCAACATTACCCATGTTAATGAATACGCCGAAGATTTGCTGACAATGTTGGAACTTTACCAGCGATATTATCCAAATCCTCACCCTGAGATTATCGAGCAAGCAGAAGCACTGGAATTTGATTTTATTGTAGAGGATTTGCCCAAGATACTTGCTTCTATTAAGATAGGAACCGATCGCATCCGTCAAATCGTTCTCTCGTTAAGAAATTTCTCTAGACTTGACCAAGCGGAAATGAAACTCGTGGACATTCACGAGGGAATTGACAATACACTGCTGATTTTACACTATCGATTAAAGCCCAGACCTGACAGCCCTGGGATTGATGTTGTTAAAGAGTATGGCGATTTACCTTTGGTTGAGTGTTATGCAGGTCAACTCAATCAGGTTTTTATGAATGTTGTCAGTAATGCTATTGATGCTTTGGATCAACAAAGGGCTTCTGTAACAGATGCGCCAAAAGGTAGAATTGCGATCGTAACATCTGTAGGTCAAATAGACGGTTATATTCCCAGTGTTGTAATTCGCATTTCAGACAATGGTTCGGGAATACCCCAAGATTTGCTTCAACGAGTTTTCGATCCATTTTTCACAACTAAGCCAGTCGGTAAAGGGACTGGGTTGGGATTGTCAATTAGTTACCAAATTATCGTGGATAAACACTGTGGAGTTTTTAAATGTAACTCTCAGGTTGGGTTGGGAACTGAGTTTTGGATTGAAATTCCGATGGAGCAAAAAATGTCTAGTTCTTAGGGCTTTAGTAGTCCTGGAAGATAGCGACTATTGCGAAAAAAAATGGTTTGTTGCTTCAATTGCTGGCAATATCTCTTTCGAGACTCTAGAAGAATTGTTTGGAGAAAGAATACAGCAAGCCATGCAACTCGTAATATCCAAAAGTATGAAACTCTAGTTTCTCAGAACTGATTTAGAATTGCTATGGTTAGATCGCGAAATCTTAAAATGCTTTCGCGCTAAGCCAACTACATACGGGAGTACAGCCGGATCGCATCGCGCCTGTAGACGCATATTTTTCTCTGACAAAATCTAAATTTCTACCAAAAATTTTCTATGAAAATTTTCCGCAATGTTGTATAATTGAGCAAATGAGGAAGCGCTCATGTTGGTCAGGAGCACTTCCTCTAAAAAAATTAAAAAATATTCATTCTGGAGCGATCTTAACATGACTAATGCGCCGGAAGCAGCTCCTGCTGCGAATTTTTCAGAAACAGTTGCTCTTGAAGTTCAATATCTCATTCGTAAGCTAGCAAAATCGAGTCAAGACTTGATAAAAGAAATCTGTGCCGAGATTAGCAGCACAAACCCCTGCATATTACTAGGAGCCGCCAAAGTTGGGCAGTTATTGCTGTTTCTCAAAGAAAAACTTCAGCCCAAACAATATGAAGAAGCTTTAGCCAATGCTTTAGGATGGTCAGCGAGCATTGCCAACCACTTGCTAAAGCTAGCGCCCATACTTGGAAGCTTTACTATCAAACAACTCGAAACAATCAATCGCAACCTCTCAATGTCAGCACTCTACAAATTAGCTACAGGTCGCACTCCAGTTGAAGTTATCAAGACGATGCTGGAAAAAGCTTGTAACGAAGAAGTTTCCAAGAAAGATATCCAAGTTGAAACCAAGAAATATAAGGAAAAGCAACCGAAAAAAGAGCCAACATCATGGAGATATACAGGTGGTGGCAGAGAATACCAACCACCGAGAATATCAGAAGAAGCGGGGTTGGTAGTAGAACGATTGAGCAAAGAAAATAGCAAACCGCGACGTTTTCTCATTGAAGAGGCGGTATTATTGCTAGCAGAGAAATTTCAGCAGGCGGTTAAACGGCAGTTCAGGAGTTAACTACCAAGATAAAGCGGGAGGATAATCCACCCTCTTAAAGAGAGTGGATGAATATGATTTTTCCCCAATCAATTGCGCTGTTCTATTAAACCGTCACCACAATCTTTCCTGCAGCTTGATTAGATTCCATGTATGACATTGCCTCCGGAAGTGACTCAATTCCCTGAAATTCTTTGTCTATGGGAACGGGCGGAAGAGAACCGTCATTTAATCCAGCTTCAATAAATCTTCGAGCACGTTCATACGCTTCGTCATCGCCTGGTAAGCCCTGATGGCGTGCTCCAGTGTAGTGGAAGACCTTGTAAACATAGAAATGAAAACTACGGGAGAAAGCTGCCCACCAAGGAAATGGACTTACACCCATAATGTCATCAAGTAGACCATAGACAATCCAGTAACCTCGGATTTTCACGCATTCAGCCAAACGATCCATAAGAGAACCCGCAACGGCATCATAAATCACATCTACCCCATAGCCATTCGTAATCTCCTTGACGATTGCCACTAGGTCTTCTTCTTCCGTTGCAACGACAAAGTCAGCGCCAGCATCCAACAGTGCCTGCTTCTTCTTGCTAGTTCTGGTAGTCGCAATAACCGTTGCACCAATCTTCTTGGCAAGGTAAATGGCACCAAATCCAGTCGTACTGGTGGCTCCCGTAATTAACACAGTTTGATGTGGTAGCAGCCGAGCATACTCGAATAACGCAAAATATCCTGTGAAGTACGAAAATGAAAATGAAGCCTCTTGAGCAGGTGTAAATTCTTGTGGAGAGGGCATCACGGCTCGCGCAGAAATAATTGTCTTCTCGCCAAAATTACCATAATCGCTAATTGAGAAGGCATTGATGGTGCTGACGCGCTGCCCAAGTGATAAACCTTTAACGTCTGCTCCCACTTCCTCAATAGTCCCGCTCACCTCATAACCAATGTGGGATGGCAATGTAGGAACTTCCACATAATTGTTCGCCAACCACAGTGAATCGGATCTGTTGAGGCTCATTGCTTCAACATTGATTAAGACCTCATCGGCTTTAGGGCTTGAAATAGGTAATTCATCTAGTTGGAGTTTTTCAGGACCGCCATATTCGTGAAACCGCCATTTTTTGATCGTTGTCATAATAAATCTTCCTCGTGTTGAGATGGTCGAATTTACGCCTAATGTGAATTAGGAAAGTTAATAGCCGTCAAAACCAGCGCAAAGAGCGCCCAAAGGTAATAATGTCATCAACAAAGCGTTTGGGTTCTTCATAGAATGGGAAATGTCCGCCGCTTGGCATATCAGTCCACTGAATAATGTTGCCGCGCGATCGCTCGACAAATTCACGCGGTGGCATCTTATTCAATGGGTCGGGCCAAGCGGTAATGGCAGTAGGTACCATAATTTTTTGACCCGCTCTCAACAGGGGGATTTCTGTTTGGAATGCGGCGTAGGGCCAAAGGGAGGTGCGGAAGGTATCGGTAACCAAATACAGCATTACCTCATCCAGAAGTTGGTTTTTAGTAAGAATTTTCTCAAAGGGGCGCTGGCGTTGGTCTGTCCAGTAGTAGTACTTCTCAACAATCCAAGATGCCACTCCTACAGGCGAATCCACCATTGCCACTGACAGAGTTTCAGGTCGCGTCAAATGGACGTTAAAATAAGCGCTCTGCTGGGTAAAGCGCTCAATTTCGTCCTTTACAAACTCCAGTTCCGCTTTTGTTGGATTGGAACCGACCTGACCGCTCCCGTAAGGTGACTCTGGATGGCGGGGGAACACCAGGTAGTGATGCAGTCCCTTAACAGATTTAGGATAATCAAACGCCATAAACGAAGCAGAAATTGCCCCTTGGTCGCCCCCATGCACAATATACTGCTTGTAGCCAAGTACTTCAGTCATGAGTTTATGGTAACGCGAACCAAAAGCACGCAGTCCTACGGGAGTTGTAGGAGCTTCTGAAAAGCCGTATCCGGGGACAGAAACGACAACCACGTCAAATCCGTCCGAAGCGTTCCTGCCGAAGCGATCGGGGTGTGCTAGTCGCTCGGTAACATCCAAGTAGCTCAAAAACGAGTAGGGCCAGCCATGAATCAGCAATAAAGGCTGGGGATTTTTGCCTGAACCTTTTTCGACAATAAAGTGTAATTGCTGACCATCGATGTTGACGCGGTAGTTTTGGAAGCGATTAATCTTTGCCTCCGTCTTGCGCCAATCGTAATTATTGACCCAATAGTCAGCAAGTTCTTTCATGAAGGTAATATTGGTTCCGTAACGCCAACCTACTGATTTACCATCGCTACCCTTGATTGGTTCATACCATTGGTACTCCCTGACGCGACGCCGGATGAAATCTATTTTTTCTTGTGGTATTTTTACTTGGAATGGCGTCGCTTTGATATCTTGCTTGACAGTAGCAGTTTGCTCAGTTGCTTTCACCGTCATCGCTGTGGTCGGGACTCCAGCAGTTAGTACCCCAGCTAACAAGGCACTAACAAAAATAGCTTTCTGAGAAATAGTCTTCATCTGCGGCAACCTTCACTATTGTTTGAACAAGAATGTGGGAGCCAAATTCAGATTGGAATCACCCTCTTGAGCTTCTGCTATGCGATGGAGTAACAACCCCATTGATTCAAGCAGTCGAGCGCTTGACAACGAACCTGCATCAATTCCTGGGAACCCAGTGTCTTGAATAAGTTGAGCTACGACTTGTTTTGCTTGTCCATCGTCACCTGCAAAGAAAATCGAAGGAAGCATCTGACTTCCTTTCCAGCTATCTTTATCCAACAAATGGGCTGGAATAGTGCTAAATGCTTTGACAACTCTGGCATTCGGTACGAGCCGTTGCAGTTCTTCCGATGTCGAATTGAAACGCATGAATTCTAGATCGTGGAAATGCTCGTAAGCCTCATTCACCTTCAAAGGATTCATGGTGTCGATGAGAATCTTTCCTTCCAATGAACCGAGGCGGCTCAGAACTTGCTCAAATCTGAGCCAGGAAACCGAAAACAGAAGCACATCCCCGAATTGAGCCGCTTCTTCTAATTCGCCAACAAGTACTTTTTCACCCAGTTCCGCTATCAAGGGTTGCAGTTTAGCGCGATCGCCATCTTTGCTCACTATCACTTGGTGCCCAGCTTGTACCCAAGCTTTAGCTAAATGGCTACCGATATTGCCAGCATTGATTACACCAATCTTCATAAAAACATCTCCTTCAATTTCTTGAATGTTGTACGGGTTGTGGAAAATTTTTTGGTTTTGGTTCGTTTTAGTTGTTGTGTCTTGCTCGCGAACCTTTCATATCTCTATAGCACTCTCCTTTTGTGCATGTCATTTATGTATAAACTAAGCGCTGGACTAATCCATATGATTTGAATCATGCTGCGGGTGTACGAAGAGTAATTTGCCGATTGCCACGGGCGATAATACCTTCTTTTTCCATCTGCGCCAAAGTTCGATATAGTGCTTCCGGGGTCAGTCCTAGTTCGGCAGCAATATCTTTGATGGGTCGGTCGAAGTTAACAGTCGTCTCACCAGTCTGTATTGTATGAAGCAAGTATTGCAGCACGCGCTCGCGGGCAGAGCGAATACTCTGTAATTCCAAGCGGTCTTTGAGGAACTGATTTTTCAGAGCAAGCCGAGTCATGAAACTTTCGGCTAAGTCTGGTTGAGAGCGAAGTACTGTCAGTAAAAGTTGCTTGGGATAAACAATGACCCTTGATGGTGTCTCAACTACGGCATCGCAACCATATACATGGGAGAACAGAGCTGATTCGGCAAAGCTTTCGCCAGTACGCACTACCTGAAGGATAACTAACTTTCCCTCAGTTGTGTAACGAACGAGCCTAAGCCGACCTGTATCAACAGCGAAGACAGATTGTGCCTCATCTCGGCGATGGAAAAGTACTTGTCCCGTGACTAAATTTCGGTAAGTGGCTGCCATCCGCAATTTCGTTGGGAGACTCTCTGGTATCGCGAGATCCATACCTATTAATTGATATAAAAAATGCTTACCACTATTAAATTTCTTCAATACTGTCTACTTTGTTGGAATAAAAAGCAACGTGGTCTTTGATTTGAGCAACTGCTGGGTAGGGGTTGGAGTAATACCAAATTGCATTTTCCGCAGTTTTCCCATCCACTACAATGCTATAGTATCCTGCATCACCTTTATAGGGACAATGTGTTGAATGATTGGTTGGTTGGAGAAAGTTTATATTGACATCCTCTTGCGGGATATACTGCACAGTAGGCAGAGTCGCTTCGCGCAGTTCTAAGGCTCGCGTTGTTTCAGCAATTGTTTGTCCGTTGAAGGTAATTTTTACACGCTTGGAATTCTTTTCAATTGTGATTGGATGGTCTAGTCCAGGAATTTTCATCTTCTGCTCCTTAAAGATTGAACTGTAACATGACTTCTAAATCTGCGTTGGTAAAGGTTTTTGACTTGTGTATTTTTGTGTCTCAACCTTTCCTATATCCATACTGGCAAGATTATAATTATTTGTCCAATAGATTAACAGTATGAGTGTCATTCACCATTTCAATCTCGCTGGAGTAGACCTCAACTTGCTGGTTGTCTTCGACGCATTAATGACTCAACAGCATCTCACTCGCGCAGCTGAAAAAATTGGACTGTCACAACCAGCAACCAGCAACGCCCTCTCGCGACTGCGGAAGCTGTTGAAAGACGAGTTATTTATTAAGACATCTAAAGGGATGACGCCGACACCAAAGGCAGTTGAGTTAGCTGAACCTATCCGTCTGGTGTTGCTGCAAATTCAATCGACTATTTATAGTGAGCCGCAATTTGTTCCCCAAACCAGCGCTCGCATCTTCCGGCTCGGTATGGATGATTATTCAGAACTCGTGTTTTTGCCTTCTTTATTGCAGGAAATGGAACGACTTGCCCCCAAGGTAAGAATTCAGGTGCGATCGACTAATTGGATGCGATCGCCTAAACTCCTCGATGCCGACGAAATAGACGTGGCGATTGGTCATTGTCCGCAATGGCAACCTTGGCATGAGCGGCAATTGCTGTACGAAGAACATTTTGTCTGCGTGATGAGTTCGGAAAGATTTCCGGCTCGTCAAGCCATCACCTTAGAAGAGTATGTGGCAGCCTCTCACCTACTTGTGTCTCCAAAAGAAGACATGGTGGGCATGGTAGATGAGATTTTGCGAGAGCAAAACCTGAACCGACACATTGCTATGTCCGTGCCTAACTTCCTGATTGTACCGTTTATTTTAGTCAATACAAACTTAATTGCTACCTTACCGACTCAACTAGTCAAGACGTTTGTAGAGGTTTGGCAATTATATGCTTCAGAGCTACCATTCAAAATGACTGGTTTTTCTGTAGATATGCTGTGGCATGGCAAAAATGACCGTGACCCCGGACATTTGTGGTTACGTAATTTGATACTTCAATTATGTTAAAATTATGTTATGATTATCGTCGTATTTTTTAGACTGCACCAAGCTTAGCTTCAACCGAAGAGTATCTCCAAGGCGATCGCTCGTGAGTCAAGTCGAAAATATTACAATTTGTGTAGCGATCGCTGCCAATGCTACACAGAATTGCAAGTCAATTTGCAACACTAAAATGATATGGGAGAATGAGAACCACAAATGTTAAGTATTTCCACTAGGAGAGATGTCAACGCTGAATAAAACTATTAAACTCTTGTTTGTCCAAACTAATTTTCCAAAAGTCCTTTAAAGGTGATTCGGGGGATTGAGAATTGCTTGGGGAGTCATTGTTGTAAACTAGCCCAACTCTGAAGACTTTATTCACAGGAATTTGTCCTAGTGTTCCAAAACCGACAATGTTGTTTGGATCTGAAATCGCTCGTTGATTTAACTGAATAGTTGTTTGAGATCCACTATCAAAGTAAATGACTGCTTGGTTCTCCTTAAAAAGGACCATGACTTCATACACTCCACCAGTATTCCCATAGTAGGCTGTAGCAGCTAGCTTTTTGCCATCAAGATTTTTTCCCCGATACTCCGCTCCCAATGTAGGTGTAGTCAGTAAAAAGACCGCACTTAGGACTAGCTGTAAAATTTTCATTGTTAGACTGGTACAACTGGACTTGTGCTATATCTCTAAGGTAAACACGATCGCACCGAAGCAACTCTATCAACAGAGCGATAAGCCAGCTGTCTGGGAGTATTTATCCGTATCGCTTGCATGAAAGAAAACCCGCAAATGCTTTCACATCCACAGGCGTTTTTAGTATCGTCTAGTTTAATGGACTTTAAATATTTATCAATGAAAAATTGGTAAATTATGCAGTTTGAGAAGAGCGATCGGTTCTGAACGAGCGTAAGTATTTTTCCTAAAGCGCACCTTCATTTGAGGTATTAAGAATTGCAAGTATTTTTGAGAAATTGGCGTAAAACTTTAAGAGAACGCTGATAGATTAACCAATTGTCGTTCTTCACGCACCAAGTCTAAATTGACTCTTACGCAAAGGCATAAAGAGGTCAAAGTCAGGGTTTTCAGTACTTAAAATTCGTTCATGCAGAGAAATTTACAATTGAGGAAAAATATGCGCTTATTGCTGATTATTAGTATCTTCTTAGCTCTACTACTGGGATGGAATGCACCTGTTGTGCCTCTTCCGGTGACAGTAGTACAAGCACAACCCGTACAATCTGTAAATTTTACTAAAGCCAATTCCTTTGAACTCAGTGGGGCTTCTATTGAGGTTCAAGGCAATTGCACTTCCATTCGGATTTCCTTTTCTCAGTCTTGCTATGCGCTATATTAAGCGCACATTACGAGCTACCCAACCCAAATGACTTTCCACTAACTCAAATTTGACAGGCATACCAGCGCTCAAGGTGCGGTATCCCTCTCCTGGGATAGCAGTGAAGTTGAAAAAGACATCCTCACCACCGTCATTTCTGGCAATCGCGCCATTTCCCATTTTAAGATCGAACCAACGTACAGTTCCTTGCACCACGGTTCTTCCATTGGCTCCCAACGGTGGCCCACCATTCAACCATTCTTGTTGGGGAATGCGAACTTGTTTGACTTGGTCGGTATCGTAAACTTCGTATCGGTAATCGGAGCGCGTCTCCATAACTGCCCGCAAATCGTGCCGCAATTCTTCAACAGTCGGTCGTCCGACAAAGAACCAGCCGTTGTAAATTTTGTAGATGGTTAAATCGGGACGCAAAATAAAGGTATAAGGTTGAGCGCGATAAGCATATTCACCTTCCGTGCTATCCAAAATATTAATTTGCTTTATCAGTTCGCGTTTCTCGTCACACAGAAATGACCACTGTGCTCCCAATCCTGCCCGGAAAGCAGCTTGAACTAGAGGTGGATCGACACTAATTGTTACCAAGGAGCCGTAATTAACTGCTAATTCTTTTTGAAATTGTACTAATTGAGAAAGCTGTTCTCGATCTCTTGGACAAAAGAAGCCTCGATAAAAGATAACAATCAACGGATAACCGTCCGTAAAACCCATGTGACGATCCATCAGGCTAGGCTGGGTGAAATCGGAAAGCTTCACCAATTCATTTTTGTGATTTGCCAGTTCGGCATCTATAAAGCGATCGCCTGGTTGTAAATTTGTGGTCATAAAGCTACATTCGTTCAAAGATTCTAAATATTAAGCGCTGCAACAATCGGTCGGGCAACAACCTAACAAATAAAGGCTTTGTAGTTTTCAATTTTGTCAGCTAACCGTGAAGCTAAAAAAGGGCTTGCATCTTTTAAGGCTTCATGAATGACAATAGCTTCTTCTCGATATCGAATTATTTTCTCTTGAGTCCAATGGTGTGGTGGTGGTAGTAAGTTGCTAATTCTATCTGCTAACTTAACCATCCAAATTTCTGGGGGTTGCTCTTTTATCCTTTGCAAACTATCCAACATTTGCAGAGATTTTTCTAAGCTTGAATTTTTTGTCAGTGCAAGTACGCCATTCGCTACAGGTAAGCCAAATTCGGCTTCTATTTGCTCAAAAGTGACATTTGTATCTTCAATGGTATCGTGTAAAAGAGCGCATTGCACAGAATAGTTACCGTCCCGTTCTGTTTCTACATTTAAAGCAGCAATGATTTCCATGCTGACAAAACTTAAGTGTTGAATGTATGAGATTTCCGTACCCGGTACTTTTTGACCCAAATGTGCGAGGGAAGCAAATCTATAGGTTTTGATATAAGTTTCTTGCGACCAGTTTTGTTTCATATTTTACAAGATTTTGTGTAAGCATGATGTTTTCTCCCGCCTATGCTGTAATCGAACTGTACTACTTTTGTCTTTGGTAAATTCTCATAAAATCCATCTTCATTATTAAGGGATTCGTCTACCAGAATCTCAACAATTTTAACGCTTGTATCGTTCAAAACTAAAGTTTCACCAGTGTTTGTCTTCCCCAGTGCCGTCTACCTACCGAACTGAGATTCTTCGCCAAAAGCTATTGTTGGCAAAAAAAGAGAAAGAGAAATGGCTGAATAAATTAATGATTCTTTCTTCATATATTTCTTTCTACAATTTGTGTAATTAGACACTGATACAAATTCCTTTACTGAAGTCTAACGAGCAAATAGTTGTTTAGACTGGAGGTAGATATTATGTTATCAAATATACTACTTAATCAAAGGCGATCGCTATTCGCGGTTAGTTCTGGGGGATGGGTGGCGCGATCGGTTGGAAGCTTATTGCTCTGTTGGCTGCAAGTGCCGTAATCGCTCACTTATTGCCTGACCAAAGCGATCGCACAGCCCTTGCAAGCCGATCGAGCGTGCTTATCGCACTTGCAAGAGCGACACCCAACCGTATCGCCTCACTCGGGAGAAAAGCGCCATCAAGCTTCGCTCAATCATCTCTTAATTGCCAACAGCAAACGGATTCAACATCCTTGCTATTACACTTGGTACAAACAACCTCAACTGAAGAATCTATCCATTCATAATTACATCTACGACAGTGGCAGAAAATGTTGTTACGGTTAGCTATTCGAATACCCGTATGCCACTCCTGTAATTGGGATTTGTTTTGAAAAGGAAAAGCATTTGACATTTGGTGTCAAGTTAAAAACAGCAGTTAATAATAAACAGCTATAAACATAGCACCCTTGAGGTTAATTGATAGTTTCCACCTCAGTAACTATTAGTTAGCCGCAATACAAGCGCGCCCATAGCAAAGCTTGGGTGCGCTTGTATTGCGCTTTGTAAACTCGGGACACCCTTAACCCATGATTCACTACGCTAATCAAGGGAGAGGGTGACCGAGTTTTCACCAATATCTGCTCGTATCCAACGCTCCACAACTTCACTTGCACTAGTTCCTTCAGCTACCGCCATTTTCACCAGAAATTTCCAAGCGGTGTCAGTTAAATAAATGGTATGACCGCGTTTTACTTCCGTGTAAAACATTGGCACATCTCTAACACTTTTTTTGCCTTTTCTTGTTGACATTTTTAGGTACACCATCTAAGCTAGATGTACTTTAGCAAATTAACAGGAGGTGAGCAAGTTGCAACTCACCTATAAGTTTAAGTTGTGTCCTGGTTCTCAGCAATTGATAATATTGTCAGATTGGCAGCACAAGGTCGGCTACATCCAAAATCGTTCTTTAGAAGACAGAATATGGAGTTACAGTCAAACTTTTGTTATGGGTAATTATTGCGACTTGTACACCAAGAGAGAAGTTAACGCAGAGTTTTTGTACTGTGACATTGCAACAAAGTCTGTAGTTAGTCCTCTCTACTGTTCTGTCAACAAATCTGTTAGTTTAGGTTCCCCTTGGAAGGAAGACAATCCAAAGCTTCGCAGAGGCAAGAAGGATAAACCTTTTAATCCTAAGAGAAGTGCTTATGAGATGCACAGTTCTTGGGTTACCGACTACAAAAAACAAAATCCAGAATATAAAACAGTCAGCGCTGACGTAATTCAGCAAGCGTTGAGACACGTTGACAAGGCTGTTCAGAATCCGTGTTCATATCCGAAGGGTTGGGCATGGTAGTTCAACCACACCTACCCCTTACTGCTCTTGCCCCCATGCAAGATGTAACAAACCTCTGGTTTATGAAGGTCATTGCCCACTACGGCAGTCCTGACTACTTTTTTACCGAATATTTCCGCGTGAACGAGACCTCACGACTCAATCCTAATATTCTCTCAGCAATTACTGAAAACGACACTCTTCGCCCCGTTTTTGCTCAAATGCTTGGCGAAAGCATACCAGATTTAGTCAGAACAGCACGGGAACTCTGCAACTATAATATTGCTGGCATTGACTTGAATATGGGCTGTCCGGCACCGAGAATTTATCGCAAAAATGTTGGAGGTGGATTGCTGCTCTCGCCCGAAAAAGTGGATCGGATTTTGGGAGAACTGCGTTCTGCTGTGAACGATCGACCTTTGACTGTCAAGATGCGCGTGGGCTTTGAAAATACAGATACCTTTGACAAAATTCTCTATCTGATCGATCGCCACGGTATCGATCTGCTGAGTTTGCACGGTCGCACGGTAAAAGATATGTACCACGGGGAAGTGAGATACGATCTGATTGCTGAAGCAGTCAAACGAGTCCGTTGTCCGGTGCTTGCTAATGGCAATATCCATTCTGCTTTCACTGCCCTTGAAGTGCTTTCTCAAACAGGTGCGGCAGGTGTGATGGTAGGACGTTGGGCGATCGGGAATCCGTGGATTTTTCATCAAATTCGGCAGGCTTTGCGGTCTGAACCGATCTCGCCCGTTCCTTTAGCAGAGGTACGCAACTACATCGATCGCTTGTGGCAAACCCCCACAGTGGCAACTATACCTATGCGATCGCGCTTGGGCTACCTCAAAATGTACCTCAACTACATTGCGCTAAGTGTTGACGCGAATGGTCATTTCCTGCGACAGATGCGACAGACCTCTACCGAAGCAGAACTGTTTAACCTCTGCGATAGGGTTTTCCTTGCCGATCGACACGAGAACTTTAGCCCAGCACCTTACTCAGTTTTGTAACTTTTGAAACAGATTAAATCTGATTTGTGAGTCTGTTACCCGCAACAATTTCAAAACTTTTCGGTTCCCCTACTGATTTTCTCAAAGTAGATACAATCCAGACGCGATGGTTATCCCTAAATACGCAACTTTTTTTACTAGTTACAAAGGGCGAGTTCCAGGGAAAACGCATCTTAATTGTTAAAATTCTTGCTGCACAAAGAAGCGATCGCACTAGCATTGATTGTTAAGTTTTTAAGCAACCGGATACTGGTCGAATTTCTGCATCAACTCAAGCAGTTCTGCTTGGCTGGGCTGGCGTCCATCTTTGGTCAATTCAGCCAATCCCTCAAAATACTGCTCTCTTGAATCAGCCGGACAAAACATAATCAGCAGTTTCGAGCGCACTGTTCCTGGGTTAGAAAAGCCATGCGGTGTGTTTTCCGGAACCAGCATCATCGCGCCTGGTGCAGCAGTGATAGTGCGTCGATCTATCATCAACTCTACTTCCCCTTCAATAACGTAAAATATCTCAGTCAACTGTTTATGGATATGCGGACTGGCTCCTCTTGTTCCTGGCTCCATTACAAACTCAAACAAGCCAAAATGTCCGTTTGTATTCTCACCAGTCACTTTGAAGGTGCAGGTACTTGTGCCAAGCTTAACCGATTTTCCCTCGTCCGGTTGCAGAATGATAGGTAATGACATCAGCCCCTCTTGAGTGCTATGAATCTTTTTCAGTTTAAACTGATTTGAGTCGTTAACACTTAACGTACTTGAGGGGCTGCAAGATTCCCAATAACTTCTGCAAACTTAGGTATCTAACAAACTTAACCTCTTATTTGGCAATAAACTGGGAGTAATGGTCATTTTTACTTCTCGCTTTTGCATTTAGAGTGAGGGTTTGTATTTTTTAACACTTCTATTGAGTTAATTATTATGTTTAAATGCTATGATTATGTGTTTGTGCATTTTTAGTTATTTTTACTACTAACACCAATAGTAGAGTTTAAGCTCCAAAACGATACTTCTTTTGAAAACGACTACATAAAAGGTAGATATGGCGCTATTCCTTTTATTGGTGGGAAGTGGTCGCCGTCGGAGATCGCTTCCCACCCTTTCAACGACGATCGTTGATTGCGATGCCAAGATCCCTTTGCCACTGGATGAGTGGTTTTTCCCACTCTTGTTCCCAGCGTTGAGCAAGGAGTGGCTTCGCGTTTTGTCCGAGTTCATAGGCTCGATACAAGCTCTGCATGAGCAGATCGAGATGCTCTGGCATCTGAAGCAGTATTTTCCAAATGCCGCTTGCCAAAACTGCTGCTGCGATCGGCAAATGCGTTTGTGCCAAACTAAACGCCTGTAATTGCAGTTCTCCGAGTCCCTCCGTGCCGAAACCCGTGACCACATGCCAAATATCGTGAGTCTGCCGCAGGCGCAAGATTAGATAACTGGCATCATCGCAAACCTGCATCTTGGGGTAGAAGTCTGGATCTAAGTTTGCTTGCTGAATATGCAGCGCATAAGAATGCCCTAAGGAACCGGGTGGAAGTTCCGACAGTGCTGCTAGATCGGGGGTATCACTCAGATAGCGCTGTTGAATTAAGGGTTGAATCTCAGGAATAGCAGCTAGATGAGCGATCGCTTGTGTTTGGAATTGGGTTGACTTGAGAGTTTCCGCAATCGCGAAAACGGCTTCTATTGAAGTGGGATTTTCCACAAAATGAAGAAAGGCACGAAAGGCTAGCCAATATGAGTGCTGTGGATCGCCCTCAATGGGAGAAGTTAAGGGTGCGAGCGCTTGAAGTTGAATAGTCATACTGAATTTCCTCTTCGGATACGATTTCGTTTGCTGAGTGCTTGATTGTTCCTCTTTGAAACTCTTTCAGAATACAAATTAGAATTTACTCTGTCAGTCGGAAACGATCGGGTGTGCGATCGGAAACGATCGGGTCATTTTCTCACCCGTTTGAGTGCGGGGTATTTGCTATATATCTTTCAGCGCTATTGAGTTTCAAACATCAATTTGTGTTATAATAGTTTATCAACCTAAAGAATTGATGCTATTATCCTCAACGGCTTAGTTTTAGGATGTCCGAAATGTAGGTATTTTGTACTACTTTGTCCGTGTTTTGCTTCTGCCTGACAGTTCGGGTGCGGAATGTGGGAAGCTCAACGCAAAGGATGAATAGTGCCCAACTCGCATAAGGATGTTTGTTCATGACTGCTGAAGAAGCCTTGGCGCTACTCGATACCGTGCTACAAGGTCAAAAACTGAGAGATGTTCAGGAGCAGGTCTTCCGCTATGCTTGGCAAGGTTGGACTTATCCCGCGATCGCCAATCACCTGGGTTATGATACGGGTCACATTCGGGATGTTGGAGCTCAATTGTGGCAACAAATTACCCAGGCAACTGGGGAGAAAGTGAGTAAGAACAATGTGCAAGCCGTCCTGCGTCGGCTGGAGGTGCAAAGACAAAGCGCAACTGACCTGTTGACTTCTCCACTCAGCACTCATCAGGGGCTCGATGAATCTGAAACGTCAATCGCGGCTGTTCCCCCTAAGACTGAAGTCCCAACGGTAATTAATCGGCAGCACTGGGGAGAAGCTATTGATGTCTCGATATTCTACGGTCGCGGTGAGGAACTCGATCTGCTAGAGCAGTGGATTACAAAAGACTGCTGCCGCTTGGTAGCAATCTTGGGCATGGGTGGAATGGGTAAAACGGCTCTGTCTGTAAAGCTAGCACAGCAGGTTCAAGACCAGTTTGAATTCTTAATTTGGCGATCGCTGAGAAATGCGCCCCCGATTGAAGACCTCCTGAGCGCTCTACTCCAAGTTCTATCCGAGCGGCAAGAAACACTTCTCCCATCCGATCTAAACGGTCAATTATCAAGGCTAATTGATTATTTGCGCTCAAAGCGCTGCTTGCTCGTCCTCGACAATGCCGAAACAGTTCTGCATCAATTCGGCTATCGCGATCTGTTCAAACGGATTGGAGAAACCCATCATCAAAGCTGCCTTGTGCTGACGAGTCGGGAGAAACCGAGAGAACTTGGGGTCCTTGAAGGCGAAACCCTTCCAGTTCGTTCTTTACAACTCACGGGGCTTCAGCCAACAGAAGCACGGGAAATCTTTCGAGCCAAAGGGCGCTTCTCTGGCTCAGAGCAGGAGTGGAATAGCTTAATTCAGCATTATGCAGGCAATCCACTGGCGCTTAAGATGGTTGCCTCTGGGATTCAAGAGTTATTAGACGGGAGTATTTCGGAGTGTTTGACGTTAATCGAAACTGGGACGTTTGTCTTTGCGGATATTCGGGATCTCTTAGCTCAGCAATTTAATCGCTTATCGGATTTAGAAAAAGAGGTAATGTATTGGTTGGCAATTGAGCGCGAACCTATTTCTTTGTCAGCGCTTCGAGAGGATTTGTTATCGCCTGTATCTCGTCAAAAATTGCCAGAAACATTGCGATCGCTCAGACAGCGATCGCTGATTGAGAAAACAGCCTTGGGGTTTACGCAACAGCCCGTCGTGATGGAATACACGATCGCTCAACTGATTGAGCAAGTTTGTGCAGAAATTACGACCAAAGAAATCGCGATTTTTAATCGTCATGCTTTGATGAAAGCCACAGCCAAAGACTATGTTAGAGACACGCAGACTCGTCTTATTCTTAAACCAACGCTAGATAAATTACTCACAAATAGTAGTAAAAGCAGAATTGAGGAACATCTTAATCAAATTTTGCTCATTCTACGTTCACATAGCGTTACCCAACACCATCGGGTACTATTCCTAGAGCCAGGATATGCAGGTGGAAATATTATTAATCTGCTGTGTCAATTACAAACAGACTTAGGCGGTTATGACTTTTCTCATCTAACAGTTTGGCAAGCACACCTCACTGGTTATACCTTGAGGCAGGTCAATTTCACTAATTCCGATCTCACAAAGTCCGTTTTTACAGAAGTCTTCGGGGTTGTTCTTGCCGTTGCCTTCAGCCCGGATGGCAGTCTTTTGGCAACAGGAGACGCGCATGGTGAGATTCATGTGTGGCGTGTCATCGATAGTAAACCACTGTTTACCTGCAAAGGTCATACAGGATGGGTTCTATCCGTTGCCTTTAGCCCAGACGGTCGGACTCTGGCTAGCGGTGGAACTGACTATACTGTAAAGCTATGGAACGTTAACACCGGGGAATGCGACGGAACATTACACGGGCATCACGATTTCGTCCGCTCTGTTGCTTTTAGTCCAGATGGTCGCGCTCTGGCAAGTGGCAGTGAAGACAAAACAGTGAGATTGTGGAATGTTGGCACCGGGGAATGCGATAAAATTTTGCAAGGGCATAGCGATCGAGTACTCTCCATCGCCTTTGGTCTGGATGGTCGCACCCTAGCAAGTGGTAGTTTCGATCGAACTATTAAGTTGTGGGATGTTGTGCGCGGAGAATGCTACAAAACTTTGCAAGGGCATACCTTCTGGGTCTATGCGATCGCGCTGAGTTCGGATGGTCGCACCCTAGTGAGTGGTAGCTTCGATCGCACTGTCAAGATTTGGGACACCAGCACGGGGCAATGCCTACAAACCTTGCGGGGGCATACGAATTTCATCCTTTCAGTTGCCCTGAACCAAGAGGATCGCATCGCAGCCAGCGCTGGGTTTGACCAAGTGGTAAAGCTGTGGGATGTTGGGACAGGAGAATGCTTGCAAACCTTACACGGGCATACAAATCAGATCTGGTCAGTTGCCTTTAGCCCAGAAGGACACAGCATTGCGAGTAGCAGTTTCGATCGAACTGTAAAGCTATGGGACGTTCGTGCAGGGCAGTGCCTACAAACTTTGCGGGGGCATACTAATGAGGTTCATTCCGTTGCCTTTAGTCCAAAGGGTCAAACCCTAATCAGTGGTAGCGACGATCGAACTGTGAGAGTTTGGGATGTTGGTACAGGGGAATGCTTGCAAACATTACAGGGGCATACGAATCAGATCAGATCTGTCGCTTTCAGTCCAGAAGGTCAAATTCTTGCCAGTGGCAGTTTCGATCGGACAATAAAGTTATGGAACATTCGCACGGGACAATGCCTGAAGACATTAGAAGGGCATCTTGGTCAAGTGTGGACTGTTGCTTTTAACTCAGGCTGCGACCTTTTGGCAAGTGCTGGTGGAGACCAAACCGTAAGAGTCTGGGACATTAGCACGGGACGATGCTTGCAAACCTTACGGGGACACTCTGGCGCAGTATGGTTCGTTGCTTTCTGTCCAGACAGTAAGATGCTGGCGAGTGCGAGTGAGGATAGAACAGTAAAACTATGGGACGTTAGTACAGGACAATGCTTGCAAACCTTGCAGGGACACGCTGATGCAGTTTGGTCTGTTGCTTTTTGTTCAACGAGCGATATTTTGGCGAGTGGTAGTTCTGATAATACTGTTAAACTCTGGAATGTTCGGACAGGGCAATGTCTGAGAACGTTTCAAGGGCACACAAGCTGGGTATTCTCAGTCGCCTTTGCTGCACAATCCAGCGTGGATTCAAGTCTTGATAGCGAGTATGGATACCTAGCCAGTGGTAGCTTAGATCGAACCGTGAAGATCTGGGACGTTCGTACAGGGCAGTGCCTCAAGACGTTACAGGGACATACCAACCAGGTTTCCTCAGTCGCCTTTAGTTCGGACGGTCAAATTCTAGCCAGCAGCAGCACAGATGAGACGATCGAGCTATGGGATGTCAGGTCTGGAACCTGTCTCAAAACGTTGAGAAGTTCTAGACCTTATGAAGGTATGAACATTACTAGCGTAACAGGTTTAACAGAGGCTCAAAAATCAACCCTGAAAGCTTTAGGCGCAATAGAGTGTGTGTAAGCTGAACTGTATTAGTGTTTGGTTGATGTATTGTTCTGAGTTAGTGGGCAAACTAAACGTAAGCACAGTTTAAAGTACATCGTCTCAAGAGTCAGAAAGTAGAAAATAAGTAGCTGAGTACAACAATGGTAAAGAAACCACAACGCCCTTTGACTGTAGATGGCAGTACCCACGCCTCAAATCCTGGTAATCTGCTTGTTAATTATTTTTATTGGATTCGTTCATTTCCTAGGAAACCAATTCAATTGATTCTTCCGCTTGCCATTCTGGTTGTCTTAGCTTTTCTTACCAACTGGATTTTTGGGTTTGCCTTGTTTGCAGTACTGCGTGAAGGCAAAAGTTTACATCTTATACCATCTGCATTATTTGGAATTGCCGTATTTAATATTTTTTTCGGCATTGGAATATTTTGGTTTCTTAAAAAACTTATATTTCTAGCAATCCGTATCCGCGAACATTTCTTCTATGGTTGTGTTAATCCTGGTGTTGTTGTTGCATTAAAGCCACCTCTAATTGCAGTATTCACCGATCTCACTACTGGTAAAACACCACATTATACGATCAAAATTCTGCCTCAACCACTTAAGTGGATGAAGAATGGAGTACCACCAGTAGGTACAAGGTTAGCTACAGTTGCTCTGTATGAGGGTAACCTTCGTAAAGGTTACTGGGACGACTTTTACCCAGTGGTGGTTGATTGTGTAACTGGTAATCAAACCGATATACAAAGAGTCTTACAGAGTATTCCGGATTGGGAATGGGAGCACCTAGAAGTTGGGCTTGGATATCTCAGGACAACTAAGCCAGGACTGTACACCATACCTTTTGTTCGTTGTGCATTCTGCCACCAGCTCGTTTTCCTTCCGCTTTACCCCATGCACAAAGACAAGCACACAAAACTGGGAGCAGATGGTCAAATGACAGACCATGTGACTATCCATCCAGAACGCCGTTATCAGGGAGTGCTTGATGTAGTTCCCCAAGCTTACATCCATCCGAATTGTGGTGGTATAACAAGGATGCCAGAGGAAATAATTCGTAGCTATTTAGTTAACCCATTTCTATACAATGAGTACACTTTTTGCTGTGAATGCAATAATTACATTCATCAGAAGGAACTTTATTGGTGTGAAACAGGGCAATGCTTGGCAGATTATTTCCAAGAGTTGCAACAGGATTACATCCGTCAACACGGCGATCGCCCTCCCAATCCATTCGTATAATCTTACAGATACAGAGCTACAGATTTATATTCACTAGTGGAGTTTAAGCTCCAAAATGAGAATTCTTTTGAAAACGACTACATAAAAGGTAGATATGGGGCTATTCCTTGGGGAAAATGTTATCATAAGGCTTTATGATAGTTAAACGTATGACTACAAATATATCTACATTTACCCTACCCCAGTCTGAAACTTTAAAGCTGCATATTGTATTAGAGCGTAAAAATATAGACTTGGTAAAAGCTTCCTTTTTGGAATTTCCTAGTATTCAAATTGAAGCTCCTACTGAAAAACAAGCTCTAGAAGAACTGAATCAGTTACTGTATGCGCGTCTAGAAAATCTAGAAATTATTCCTGTAGAAATAAAATTGTCTCAAGGTGAAACAGGCAATCACTGGATGAAGTTTGCAGGAGTGTTTAAGGACGATCCGGATTTCACGCTTTGCAGATCCCCCCAACCCCCCTTAAAAAGGGGGGCTTTGCGTAAGTTTTGTTCTTGAAGACACCGAGATTCTATATACTATGAGAGGTCTTCTATTTCATGACACCTACATACTTTATGTTGCTTTGAATGTAAACAGTCCGCCCTTTTGAACGGGTAAAGCATAGGCAATCTGATCGCGTCCCGCCGATCCATCACCTGTAAGATTGCTAAAAAATGTGCCTCGATGTTCTGGAGTTACTTGAATAGTTACATCATTTACTCCAGATGGAAAAGAAGGAAGGGAGACTTCTACAAACCCTCTAACTTCAAAATTAGCGTCTTTAAGCAATTCAGGTTTCGAGACGAAATCAGGTTGTAAGAGAAATAAAGCAGTATTTTGTGACACAAGGGGAAGCGGAGAATATATGAATTTATTAGAGTCTGGAACGGGTTGAAGTCTTCCAGGTAGATCGGGTACGTCCCCTCCAGTTGTGTCTAAAAAAGTAATTAAATCATTGATGGACATACCGGAAGGAAGTTTGACTGTGAAGGTTAATGTTAGAAAAATATCGACGGGACTCAGATTTGCAATCGTTAAGAAGTATCCTTGAGTCACTGTACGTCGCAACCTTTCTATTTCTTCCTTGATGGCATTTGGCAAATCTCCTGGTAAATTTTTAGGAAGTTGAGGCTTAACCAAAAGCTCAAAAGTAGAAACGATCATCGGTTATCTCCTTGTAAAGTTCAGTACCTATTTCTTGAAACTTAAGTAAAAAGATGAACAACAGATTGTTGTATTTTTCAAAATGGTTCTCGGCGTCTGCATTTCATCATTTTTTCTAGAATCTGCTTAGAGGATGTTTGAAAAGTGGTTGACTGTGATTTTAGGTACTCATTGATCCCTCCTAGCCCCCCTTAAAAAGGGGGGAAATACTCTTTTTGAGGGGGAAGGCATAATTTCTTCCCCTTGTAAATAAACGAATGAGCAGTAGTTGCTACCCTAGAGGAGTAACGTCCCAGAAACTAAGGGTGTTAGCTTCTATCCCCTTAAGTGTGGCTAGGAGTTCACCACACTTCTGATTGGTGATGAATGTATCGCTAGCATTATTGCCAGTACCTTGTGCAATGGTGAGTTGTTCAAAAGTTAGACCGTTCATCAATCCCAAGTAGTCGCTACCGACTTCAAAGTTGAAAATGGTGTCGCTTCCTGCAGCAACAGCAAGCACAAACATATCGCGACCGCTACCACTGTATAATGTGTCTTGACCGATTCCACCATTCAGAACACTGTCACCGTCGCCACCTGTGAGATAGTCGTTACCAGCACCACCCTCTAAAGAGTTGTTACCAGCGCCCCCGTATAGCTGGTCGTTACCGTCATTACCAAAGAGGTAATCGTCACCATCCTGACCTTGCAAAATATCGTCATTGTCACCACCCTGAAGATCGTCATTGCCATTACCTCCTTCAAGCGTGTCGTTACCTTGTTGACCAAAGAGTTGGTCGTCACCGTCACCGCCTGTGAGTTTGTCATCTCCAACTCCGCCTTCTAAGTAGTCATTACCAGCATCACCATTAAGGAGGTCATTGCCTTCCTCACCGTAGATCTTGTCATTGCCTAATCCAGCAGTCAGTTGGTCATTGCCAGAACCTCCTTTGAGATAGTCATCACCCGCACCGCCATCAAGCGTGTCATTGCCTTCTTGACCGGAAAGAAGATCGTTACCATCGCCTCCCAAGAGCTGGTCATCACCATTGCCACCGTAGAGATTGTCATTGTCCGCACCGCCATCAAGGGAGTCGCTACCTTCCTGACCGTAGAGGAAGTCATTACCATTGCTTCCAATCAACACATCGTTGCCGTTACCACCTTCAAGGTAATCATTACCAGCATTACCATCCAGGGTGTCATAGCCATCCCGACCGTAGAGTTGGTCATTGCCCTCGTTACCATAGAGCTGGTCATCACCAGTACCGCCATCTAAGTAGTCATTGCCAGCTTCTCCTAGTAGTCGATCGCTATCATCACCTCCATACAAGAAGTCATCGCCAGTCCCGCCATCTAAGTAGTCACGTCCCTGCTGTCCGAAGAGTTGGTCATCACCAGTACCGCCCTCAAGCCGATCGTCACCAGTACCTCCATCAAGGTAGTCTTGACCAACTTGACCGTAAAGGCGATCGCTACCTTCTTTTCCATAAAGCCAGTCATCATCCAATCCACCATCTAAGAAATCACTTCCTGCACCGCCATCTAAAATGTCGTAGCCTTGGTGACCGTAAATACGATCGTTGCCATCATCGCCATTAAGTTTGTCATTGTCTGCACCACCATCCAAGTAGTCATCACCAGCACTACCGGAAAGCTTATCATTTCCTTGCTGACCGTAGAGGCGATCGTTACCTTCGCCACCATCCAGTACGTCATTGTCTGCTCCGCCATCCAGGTAATCATCACCAGCTTGACCTAAAAGGGTATCTGCTTCAGTACCGCCATAGAGAGCATCATTTCCTGTGCCACCTTCAAGTTTGTCTTCACCAGCCTGACCGTAAAGTCGATCGTTGTCTTCAGCACCTAATAAATGGTCATTACCATCACCTCCATCTAAAAGGTCATCGCCAGTACCGCCATTCAAAGTGTCTTCACCGATTTGACCGTAAAGGCGATCGCTACCTTCACCACCCATAAGTTGGTCGTTACCGTCACCTCCATCCAAGAGATCGATACCCGTGTCACCATTAAGAGTATCTTCACCGACTTGACCATAAAGTTGGTCATCCCCGTCACCGCCATTGAGGGCGTCATTGCCTAACCCACCATCAAGAAGGTCATCACCTGTTCCTCCATTCAGGATGTCGTAGCCGTCTTGACCGTAGAGTTGGTCGTTGCCATCATTACCATTGAGGAGGTCATCGCCAGTTCCACCTTCGAGATAGTCATTGCCAGCATCTCCATTTAAGGTGTCATTGCCATCTTGACCGTAGAGTTGGTCGTTACCATCGTTACCATTGAGGAGGTCATTGCCAGCTTCACCTTTAAGGAGATCTTCACCAGCTTGACCATCTAACTTGTCGTTGCCATCTCCACCGTAGAGGCGATCGCTTCCCGTTCCGCCATCAAGCCAGTCGTCACCCGCTTCACCGTAGATTAAGTCATGACCGCCCAAGCCACTGAGGATATTATTTCCACTGTCGCCAATCAGCAGATCCTCAAATTGCGAACCTTCTAAGTTTTCAATAGCTTCAAGGCGATCGTCTTCAGCATCTCCAGTCCAACCCGTACCAGTTGTCAGGCTGACGGCTACAGCAGTTGATGAGGTGAAATAGGAAGCCGTATCGTTACCTGTACCACCATTGAGGCGATCGGCATCCGTACCCCCGACTAAGAAATCATCACCGTTCTCGCCGGAGAGAGTATCTTTGCCCCCTTCGCCAAAAATGATATCATTGCCATCTCTAGCTTGAACAATATCATTACCATTACCAGCATGGATGACATTGGCTTTAGCATCACCGACGATTTCATCATTGAAAGCAGAGCCGACAACATTTTCAACATTATATATTTGGTCATTACCAGCATAATTGTAGCTGCCATCATCGTTATAGCCGCCAACGCCAAAACCATCAGTAGCTTGGTTGTGCTCTAAGTTAACTTTAACTGAACCAGGATCGCGGCGATAACTAACAGTATCAGTGCCATCGCCTCCGTCAAAGTAGTCATTCCCCGCATTGCCAACGAACAGGTCATTCCCGGCTAAGCCCAAAATACGGTTATTTAGACCGTTACCAATCAAAACGTCATTAAATCCAGACCCAGTAATATTTTCCAGATTTCGTAGGGTATCTGTAGTGCCAAAACCATCTGTAGCCGTGCCTGCGTTAATGGTAAAGTTTGGTTCTGTATCAGTAGGTATGAGGCTGGTAGAAACTATGGTTGAGTGGAGAGAGCCACCGGGATTTTGATAGTTTTGTGCCTCATCAATATTGACAACTACACCATTTAGTGAATTGTCGTAGCTAACCGTATCAACTTCAGTACCACCGTCAATTAGATCGTTGCCTGCTTCTCCCAGCAATAGATCGTTACCAGCATCCCCAGACAGTTTATCATCGCCAGCCCCGCCGTATAGAGTGTCAGCACCAGTGCCACCTGCTAGCTCGTCATTATTAGCCTCACCTTTGAGAATATCATCGCCGTCTTCACCAAAGAGTTGGTCATTTCCTTCACCGCCATTGAGAGTGTCATTGCCCAAACCGCCGTAGAGTTGGTCAATACCGTCACCACCTACTAGCTCGTCATCGCCAGCCTTTCCATAGAGGAAGTCATTTCCTTCGCCACCTTTTAAGATGTTTGCTCGCTCGTTACCAGTTAAACGATCTCCAAATCTAGAACCAGTGATGTTCTCGATGCTTTTTAGGATGTCTTTTCCTCCGAAACCGTCGGTGGCAGTGTTAGTTTCTAGAGAAACAGATACGGCACTCGGATCGTTAAGATAACCAACTGTGTCAATACCATTACCACCATCTAAGGTGTCATTCCCAGCATTACCAACGAGCACATCATTCCCGTTCAATGCTGAAATTTCATTATTTGAGGCATTGCCAACCAAGATGTCATTAAAGTTGGAACCAATGATATTTTCAAACCCTGCTAGAGTATCCGTAGAGCCAAACCCATCCTCTGCCGAACTTGTTCCATCCTCGGTCGAATTTACAATGCTGACAATAACTCCTTTAGGTGAATTGTCGTAGCTTACAGTATCAACACCAAAACCACCATCTAGTTTGTCATTTCCTGCATTCCCTTGAAGGAAATCATTACCATCTAAACCTCTGCTCTCGTTATCTTTCTCATTGCCGATGAGGATGTCACGATATTTAGAACCTTCTATATTTTCGATTTCTACAAGGGTATCGCCTTGAGCGTAACCTCCAGATGCTGCACCTGTTGCCAGATTAACAGTAACTCCGGCTGTGGAAGCAGAATATGAAGCTGTATCATTACCAGCACCACCTCGAAGGATGTTGCCGACTGGATTAGAAATGAGTATGTCATTTCCACTGCCTCCAATAGCGTTTTCAATCGTGACTCCAAAGGCAATAGCCAAATTATATTTGGCTTGGGGATCTTCGGTTAGCTTCCCTTGAGCGTCCTGTAGATAATCTCCTTTCTTTCCCTCAGAGTTCAATTTCGTAGAGTCGAAAAAGTAGTTATAACCCCGGAAACCAATTGAACTAAATGTCCCTGCATTCAGATTAATCTCAGCCGAAATTGTTTGATTTGAAGCATCAATGGTGTCAGTTCCACCGGCATCCCAAATCGTTGCCATAAAAGGACGACTTGCATCCCATTTATAGTTATCATTACCACTTCGAGTTTTGAAATTAGCTCCATAAAGCGCTTGAATTGCAGCAATATCGTAAAGCATTGGAGTTTGGGGAGCGTATAACTCTCCCTCTTTAACCAATTTTCCTTTTTTATCATATTCTGGAAGTTTAGCAAATCTATGACGTTTAATGTCTTTGTTGCTATCCTTATAGTCGTAAGACATGATACTGTACAAAACAGAATCCTTTTCTTTAGGCAAATATGGTCCAGGGCTAGGAGCACCTCCTGCATCATAGTTGCCTGGGTGCTTTAATCCCAAAGCATGTCCAATTTCATGTAGCAATGTAGCAAAACCATCAAGACCTTTAATTCCAATCTTTTCTGGAGAATTATTGACAGATTGATTATTTATCCAAACATCACCATAAACATCTAGCTTTGCAGTTGCCAAAGGTCCCGTCACCAATCCCCCAGGGGTTAGTGCTATTAGAGAAGCTACTAAATTTTCTCCAGATACTTTAGGAAGATTTGGCGTGAAGGGAGCATCGTTATATTCTTGGATGAGATTATTTATTGGTGAAGTAAGTTCATTGATTTCTTCAATTAAATTTTGTCTGAGTTCATTAAATTTGTTGAATACGTTATTTGGTGGTTCATAAGCTGCACCTGCTGTACCGTCTCCTTGAGCATCTGTACCAAAGCGGATATCGGCTCCTGCTACTAGAGCAAACTTGTCTAAAATTTTATTCAAACCATCTGTTAAATCTTTGGTAAGATTAGTTTTCAAGAAGTAATCGACTATTTTTAATTTATCCGTGATTGGTGAAATATCAATGAAATCAGTAAGTACTAATCCTTTATCATCTCGCCTTTCAAACCTAATGTTTGCAACATCATCCCATAAATCTAAAGCTGCCTGTGCTGCTGCTTTCTGGGAGTTATCAAAAGGTTTAAATTTCTTCCCATTCTCTAGAAAATCATGCCCAACTGCCTCTGTAGCTCTGTCTAATAAATATGCTTCAGGAAGTTTAGGCATGAAGTTATAAGTAATAGTATTTGAAGACCAGCGAAGCTTTCCGGGAAGGAATAAAGCCTGCACGTCACTTGTATTTGCTTGAGGTGGTTTTGAGTTGTTGTCCATTTCTTGCATTCCTTATAGATTTGTTTTTTAAACTCTCAACAGCAATCTGTAATGTATCACTTGCTAAATGTGGCGTTCAAAGCTCCAAAATTTTCATTGCAATGACCAGAATCAAGACGATCGCACTTTCACTGAAAAAGACTTTCTTTGTAGTTAATGGGGAGAATAATAAATTCTCACAGAAGTTTCTTGTATCAAGTCTTCTTCAACTTGATAGCAAAACCGATTCTAGGTTCGGGAATAGGTGGACTACATTTATCTGTACCTGCAACACACATGATTCGATTGACAGGAACATTAACGACGTTAAATTCAACAGAACTGAAACCAGGAATACTTAAACTTCTTGTCGTAGCTAGTTCAAGAAACTTTTCTAACCCAATCTCTGCGCCCGTTTGTACTGCAAACTGAGAGAAAAAGACGAACTCGGATCTAAGCTTTTCCTCAAGTTCTAGCATCAGTTGGCTAGAGAGTGCCCCACCAGTGACAGCAGACAGTACGATATTAGCCGCTAAATTTTTAGTAGAAGCCCACTCAACAAAGGAACGGGATGAGAAATAAGTGAAGGTTTGAGATCCGGTTTCTGCTCCAGATTGCTGAGAGCGAATTTGATCGTAGGTGTCATCCAATTTCTCAGTCACGCCTGGTGGTGTCGTATTGACCGCAAGAAGCACAGAACCCAGCGATGGTATCTCGCCATTGAGTACTCTGGCGATCGCACTAGCATTGATTGTTAAGTTTCCTAATCCACCTTGACCACAACTGAGTGTTGGTGTGGACTCATTTGTGCTCAGGTTGTAGATGTAAGTGAAATTGCAAGTAGCAGACAATGGCGGCGGTTGAACGGTTTTCCATTGCATTTCCACCCCTGGATACGGAACATCTTTCCACTGCATCTCTACGGCTGGATATGGAACATCTTTCCATTGGATTTCCACCACGGGTACTTTAACCTTCACGTCTCGCCACTTATCTACTGGCACGTTTGCTTTTTGAAGACATCTACCTCTGAAACTAGCTACACACCTAGATTCCATCTCAACATACGGTACCCTTTTAGTTTGGGTTTTCATGACTGTAACGGGAACTTTTTCCCTCCGATATTTTGTGACTGTGACAGGAACTTGCTCCTTCCGGTATTTTGTAACTGGAACTGGAATTTGTTCCTTGATCTCACCAAAGACATGCCGTGCTTGAATTAATCCCTCAACTTTGATTTCTTTCCCCGGAATGCTATAGGTTACACGGCTCAACTCATACTTGCCCTCATTCCCAATTTCAGCACCAGACAGGGTAGACAGAGCAGCATTAATTCTTGATGCTACACGAGAAGACAGGTCATTAACTTTTTTCAACTCAGGTATGCAAGCTTCTAGAGTTGAGTCAACAGGTTTCAGCAAATCTAAAGTATCTGGCACTTTTAAGTTGACGCATGAAGCAACATCAAATGCTTCTGCCGATTTGGAGAACATAATTGCAGCGCTAAACACGAAAAAAGAGGTAGCAAAAATGCTCGGGTAAACTTTATTCATGGGTTTCCTTTAGTTTCAGTAATCAGTCGGGAGAAATCAGGAAAAAAAGTCAGAGCCAATCCATTAATAACCTTGTAATACGCCTTTGCTGAGGACTCATAGCTAATTGACGATCGCACCTTTTTTCAAGAAACTTTTTTCTTTACGATCGCCTCTTTCATACCCTGATAATTTTAATAAGAGAGAATCATGATTCAAAGCCATAACTCTCTCCTCCAGATTCAAAAAATTAGTAAGAAAAAACTAATGAACGAATAAGTACCGTTGTTCATAACTGCTATGGCTTAATTAAATGAAAAATTCACCACAATCCTCTAAATTCCTAAGCTTTGCATACGCTCGCGAATGATTGCAGCAGGTACAGCATAATTCTCCACCATAAACTTGCCACCAAAGTGTAATCCCACGGCAGATCCCGATTGCAAGTCTATTACTACCGACCCAGAGTTTCCTCCTAAGGTAGAGCAGTCATGAGTTATCAAGTCAGGACGCACAGATTTTATCTGTCCGGGTTGCAGCCGTTTAACATCGTAAATGTCGCCAAATATTTTGTTCATATCAGGATCGGGAAGTGGGTTCCGTCGGCTATCTTCTGCAGGATACCCAATAGCTGCAACTTCACTTTCATCCTGAACGAGAGTGTTAGTAAGGGGAATCGGAGTAGACGACAAATTTACAACTGCACCACGGACAAGGGCTTTTGTACTGACTTTAAGAAAAGCAATGTCTGGTTTGTCATCTAAATCCTCTTCAATATACAGAACCTCTAAGACCTCAAAGTGCTCTTGGGCATTAACTTGAAATTCTTCACGAAAATCAATATTCACTCCGATGTTCATTCCTGTAGTTGAATTTCTTTTAATCACAAAGCTACCGTCTTGTTTTCTAGCAAAAGCTTCTGCTATATGCCGATTTGTGACAATCACATCAGGAGCAACTAGCCACCCAGTACCTAAATATGACAATCCCCTTGGATGATTAGTCACTTCAATACGTCCTACTGAACGAATTGCTTTCTCAACGTTTGCTCTGGCTGCTTCAAGCCGCTTTGCCCACTCATCAGATACATCAACTTCAAATGTATTATTTTTAATAAGAATAGCAGGACGACCAATTGTCAAAATTATAGCTTCGGCAAGTCTTGCTTTATCCTCGGGAAATTTGTCTAATGCGCTCTTTGAACCTTCTTCACCGGAAACCTTCAAAAACTCTTGAACCTCTGAGGCATTCAGTTTGTGTTGAGGAACTTGCTTTTTTTCAAAAATTGTCGTGGCTCTGTCGAAAATTTCTTCTATTAGTTTTTTATCTTGAAGTAAATTCTTTGGCAGCATAAATTCAAAAATCTCCCAAGGATAGTGGACATCGGTATAAAAGCTTCATCTACACTTTCATACTGTAATCTAGAAGTTTAATACTCCTGTTTGCTGTTCAGATATCAGGCTTACACTATTGCCCAAAAATGAATTGACTCACAATTAAATTCACAAAATTACCCTGAGCAGTGACTAAACCAAACTATTAAGAAATAGCTACTCAAGCCGAGTTCCATTAAATTGGTGTAGACACTTAGCAAGAAATTTTTTCTACTGCTGAGTTAGATGCAATTGCAAATTTTGTAAGTTGAATGCAGCAGACCGAAAACCAAGATTCCGAGCGGTAAATATTACATTGCTACCTTGTAGGAAGCTACCGCTGATGCCTAACGCTTAATTCACCGCGCATTCTGACAGGCTTGAGCAGCAGTAGCTTCGCTGATTTCAGTACGTTTTTGACCATTACCCCACTCATAACAATATCCTGATGGAGTAGCACGTGTACATACTTTTGCTGGTCTATACAATAGTCTTTGAATACAACTAGTGATTCCTTCTGCCGTACCACCACTATTTGGATTTGAATAGGGATAAGGAGGTAAATAAGGAACAGGAGGTTGTTGTACAGGTTGCTGTACGGGTTGTTGCAGTTGAGGTTGAGACGATGATGGACAACCAAACGGTGTACACGCTTCTCCCATTGGTGCTTGAGGACAACCAAATGGATTGCATTCCGCAACACTAGATTGCGAACATCCAAAAGGATTACAACCAGCAATGGCTCGTTCACTATCGATACCAATACAAGTCGCAACAATCGATACAACTCCAACTGTTGCAAGAGCCTTTAATAATTTCATACACTTGTTGTTTAACAAATACTCTAAATTACTGCAGTTTATTGAGTCACTCACAACTGCTAAAATTTGTTGTACGCGACACCTTTGTTTAACTGAGGATTCGAGTAAACACTTTCCCTGTGTTTAATCATCGGGTAGATTGCTGCGTTAAAATCGAATCTTGTAAAGACTCTAACAGATGGTATAGAGTTTCACGGTCGGAAAAGGTCGGAAAAAAAGTCGGCTCTTGTTAGTAAATTTACGTAAACTAAAAAAATAAAGTTATGATGTGAAAATACTGTAGTTAACCGGGAAAGTCTAGCAAACGAACGAAAAATAGGTTAAAGCTCAAAACTGTTATTATGTAAGGATAGTATCAAATATGCGGTTGAAAGATTTGAGCGAGACTTTTCGTGATGAACTTAGAGACCCTGAGTTTGCCGCAGGGTATCTTCACGCAGCAATGGAAGAGAATGATTTGAATACCTTTCTTATAGCACTTAGAGATGTTATACAAGCGAATATAGATAGAATCGATTTGCAAGTTGCAGAAGTAGAGAAGCGAAAACCTTAAATTATTTGTTCGCTAGGATTGTTTCGGGAGTAATTGCTTATGGCACTTTCAACTCAGGTATCTTTCAACAAGACATTAGAGGAGTTTCTGAAACTACCAGAAACCAAACCAGCTAGTGAGTATCTCGACGGTCACATCTATCAAAAACCAATGCCCCAAGGAAAACATAGCATTCTCCAAACAGAGTCAGCATCGGCAATCAATCAGCTTGGTAAACCAAAAAAGTTAGCTTTAGCATTAACTGAGTTACGCTGCACCTTTGGCGGACGATCGTTAGTTCCAGATATTGCGGTATTTGAGTGGTCGCGCATCCCGACTGATGAAGATGGGGAAATTGCCAACAGATTTGAAAGCTACCCTGATTGGACTATTGAAATCCTATCACCTGACCAATCTCCTAACCGTGTCATTAATAAAATTATTTTTTGTGTCAATCAAGGGACAAAACTGGGTTGGTTCATTGACCCTGATGATAAGTCGGTGATGGTATTTCAACCGAATCAATTACCGGAAGTAAAATATGATACTAGTATATTACCCGTTCTTGATGTCTTGAGGGATTGGCAGGTTTCGCCCGCCGATATATTTGCTTGGCTAAAGGTAGTAAAATAACTTTCCTTGGCTCTGTTGAAGCATTTTGTTGATTGAGCTTTTACTGTATGCATGGTAAGACTCACAACTATGGAAATAACAGTACCCGTGTTAAGGTGAACTAAAAAAGAGTACACCCTAACACGGGTAGTGCCATCCCACCTACCTTCTCCCACAAACTGTTGCTAATCCCATCTCTATCAAATCAACAATCGCTCCTAAGCGATTGTTTTTAGTATTTGTAGCCGCATAATTCAGAATTTGATTAAACACTTCATTCGGGATTCCTAGCGTTACCGACTCTAACGCATATGGACAAGGGTGTTTTTGCCATATCTAACAGTACCTAACATTGACTAACACATCGACCTTACCATACAATTAAAAAACTTTTTAAGTGTTACTTTGAATCGACTTTAAAATAGTAATGATTAAGTATTAAATTTAGATGACTCATCCACATGATTAGCGACTAAAACAAACTTTGAGAACCCCTGAATTGTCTCCCAGTGCAACATCACTATCGTTGATTCGTATAGAAGTCCGAGTAATAGGTTTTGGCAGTTGTTGACTTCCTTGCACCCATATATATCCATGCCCATCTGTTGGAATGTCTACAAACAGGGCACCAAAAGGGAAGTTTTGGTCATATTTGTATTGATTATAAGGCTCTAGTCCAGGTTCTGAGTGACCTTTAGGACCAACAGGAAGGTAATTGCGACCGTCTACAGACCAACCCCCAATAACACGAGCTACGCGAGTATATGGACCACCAAGGTCGAAGTATTGCCAACCATCTCTAGAACTGACATTGAAGCATTTTGTTGATTGAGCTTTTACTTCATGTGTAGTTAAACTCGTAACTAGGGTAATAACGGATAAAAACAAAATAGATTTTAGAGTGAGTTTCATCTGTGTGACTTCCAATGCTTATGCATAAGTGAGTGTTTTTCTGTTAGGTTTCGCTTTGTTTTGTGGGGAATCTTACTACCCATCAAGTCGCTCACAATTACTAAAATTTATTGCACTTGACATCTTTATTTGATTAAGGATTCGAGTAAATACTTTTCCTGTGTTTAATCATTGGATAAATTGCTGCGTTCAAACCGAATCTTGTAAAGACTCTAACAGATGGTGTGGAGTTTTACGGTCGGAAAAGGTCGGAAAAAAGTCGGCTCTTGTTAGTAAATTAACATCAATTAGAAAATATAGAGTTATAATGCGAAAATACAGTATTTAACCTATTGTTGCTACAGAAATCAATGACGGTTGAAGAGGCGATCGCGCTAGTCGAGCAATTATTGGAACCAGGGTGCTAACACTAAAGCTTGGATGTGGAGAAAGTTTGCCTGTGAATCTAAAATTTCTCTCTTAACAAGAAATTTTATTGACGAAATTCTTTCAAAATTCTGGAAAATAGTATGCTCAGCCTGTATTAGAGGTTAAATGCCAGCCTAATTCCTAGAAGCAGCAAAAACTGTGAAAAGAATATTAATACTATCAGCAAATCCTAAAGATACAAACAAGCTACGCTTAGATGAAGAGGCCCGGAAAATTCAAGAGGCGCTGAAACTATCTAAAAATCGAGATAAGTTTGAAATTTTTGTAGAATGGGCGGTACGAGTTGAAGACTTGCGTCGTTCGCTGTTAGACCACCAGCCGAATATTGTTCACTTTTCTGGACATGGGGTGGGATCTGACGGTTTAGCATTTGAGGATAATTCTGGGATAACGCAACTGGTATGTAGCGAAGCCCTTGCTAGTATATTCGAGTTGTTTCGTGGGACAGTTGAGTGTATCTTTCTCAACGCTTGCTATAGCGAAGTTCAAGCACAGGCGATTCACCAACATATTAACTGTGTAATTGGCATGAATCAGTCAGTTGGGGATGTCGCTGCAATTGAGTTTGCCACTGGATTTTATGATGCATTGGGTGCTCTTGAAAGCTACGACTATGCTTTTAGAATGGGGCAAGCTTCTATTCACTTAAAGGGTAGCGTGGAATATTTAACTCCTGTACTTAAATCTAGACCGTCTTCTGTTTTTAGTAAAAATTCTATGGAAGCTAGTGGTAAGTCAGCAAAAAGTTCACAACCAAGGTACAGTGGCAAACTTTCCCAAAATATTAGCAGATCGATCGTGTATGGCGGGGGCGGAATGCAAGCTGCACAAGGAAACAACAACCAACAGAGAATGAGTACTGTCAGTACTGCATCAGGCAACGAAAAACAGCTAACTCAAGAAGAAGTCATTGAGCTGCTAGTGCAGATTGAGCAATTGATTCAAAAAGCAAAAGAACTGCCAGCAGCAACAAAAGAAAAATCACTCAAATATTTGGGAGCGGCTAAGGAAGAAGCTGAATTCATCGAACCCGATAAACAGCTAGTTTCCGGAAATTTAAAACGGATGGCAGAAATATTAAGAAATGCTAGCGAAACTGTAATAACTACTAAATCTCTGTGGGAATATGTAAAATTGATACTAGTAGAATTATCAGCTTGGCTAAGTGTTGCTAAGACTTTCTTTGGTTTTTTGTAAAACTTGTTTATGAGCCAGCAAAGTCCTCCTGAGAACAATTTACTACCTCCGCCTGAACCAATCCTTCAACAGGAAGTAAGCAATTCTACTGTAAGCGGTGGAATGCAAGCTTTACAGGGAGATGGGAATACACAGATTCAAGGTCAGGTTATCAATTTTAACCAAACTCAGATTCTGCAAATTCCTGTTGACGACATTAAAACACTTCAGTTGATAGAATCCTCGCTTTATAAACATTCAAAGAAATTCCACCTGGTAGATGGTGAAGCATTAACAAAAGCGTGGCGAATGGGAATTGAGCGCATACTCTCGCGTCTAAATATTCCCAAACGTTTCTGGAAAGAGGCAAGCTTTAGTTTAGCCTTTGTACTTTTGCTTAGTCTATGGGGATTTCATAATTATTCACTGCCTTGGATTGCCACGTTTTACAACAAGTGGGGATGGGAAAATTATCGCGAGCGTGAATATAATAGTGCCCAAGGAAACTACGAGATGGCACTGAAGCTTAACCCCAACTATGCGGAAGCTCACTTTAATCTTGGACGGCTTTACGAAGATTTACAAGATTCTGAGCGTGCTCGTAGTGAATATCACTTAGCAATAAAAGGTAATTTAGACAAAGCGTATAATAACCTAGCTCGCTTGTATATTACAAATAAAAAGAACCCAAAATACGACGAAGCTGTTGCGCTTCTTCAAAAGGGTTTACAGGTGGTCAAAAATGATAGTATAAAGTATAACCTTAATAAAAATCTTGGCTGGGTACGATTTGAGCAAAAGCGCTATACCGACGCTAAGGCTCCGCTTCAAGAAGCTATTTCTTTGGGAAGTAAGCGAGCTGCTGCTTACTGCTTGCTTGCAAAAGTTTTAGATGCACAGGAAGCGAAAAAAAACGCACTTACTCAATGGGAAAATTGCTTGAAGTACGCCTCCTCTGGCAGAAGCCATGAGGAAGACAGGTGGATTGATGAAGCACGTAAGCGCCTAAATACAGAAGGAGATAAGCGATGAGTGATGCTGCCAGTATAATCATTAAATTTAGTGGTCAAGTAAAATACAAACGAGATAGATGGCTTGATTATCAACCCGTAAAGCCTTATACAGAACTTTTTCCAGGTGATTTAATACAGGTGCCACCAGGAGCTACAGCCCTTATTGAATGTGCCATCGGAAATTTGTGGAGGGTACCTGAGGGAGTGTCAGGCTTAAACAATGGCTGTCAACCTATGGATGACAACGGCGGCGGTGGTACTCGTCCTGTTAATGACGACTTGACTCCTATACCTTTTGTGATTAGTCCACGTAGCACACTCTTACTTGCTGATAAACCAGCACTGCGTTGGAATGCAGTATCAGGTGCTAGCAGTTATATTGTCAGTGTGAGCGATGAGACTAATGGCAGCGAGATTTGGAAAGCTGAAGTTAGTAGTACAGAGATTGTTTATCCGGGTACATCATCTTTGGAACCAGGAGTTGATTATTTAGTAATTGTCAAGGCTGACAATGCTAAATCTTCTGAAGAAGACAAAGAAGTGGACTTGGCATTTAGATTAATTGATAAAAACGAATCCCAGCGGATTTTAGCTCATGTTGAACAAATCCAACAGGAGTTAAGCGGTGAAGCAGCAGATTTGGCAGTAGTTCATCTGTATGGGACATCAAAGTTGAAAGCTGAGGCGATTGAAATGCTGGAAGTCTTAGCGCAGAAAGGAAGCCAAACAACAGCTATTTATCGTATGCTCGGCGATTTATATTGGCAAGTGAAGCTGCATCACCTATCTGAAAGCCCTTATAAAAAGGCAATTCAACTGGCAGAAGTAAATCAGGATATAGAAGTTAAAGCAGTAGCTCAAGCTAGGTTAGCAGAATTATATGAAGCGCGTGGACAGTGGATTGAAGCTATCAGTTGGGGAACAGCAGCTAAGCTTGATTATGAAACCTTGGGGGATACACAAAGAGTTAGTGAACTGACGCAAAAGTTGGAGCAGTGGAACAAACGAATTTAAGGAAATACGGACACCTGAAAGAGAAGCACGAGCTATGCCGCTTTGCTGGTAAGAACCTATCGGTCAATCTAAAAGGGTGACAAAAAGATGTAAGACCTTCGGGAGGTTTAAATTATGTCCAGTCCACAAGAACAAGCTGAGCAGTTAGATAGAGATGCTTACAGTTTATATCTCAATGGTGATAGCCAAGGTGCATTAGAAAAACTTAACCAAGCACTCGTAATCTACCGCAAAATCCCAGATCCTTCAGGCGAAGGAAGAATTTTAAGCAATATTGGAACAATTTATCGCGGTCTTAGCCAATACTCTCAAGCTTTGAATTTTTTTCAAGAGGCTTTAGCCATTGCTCAGGAAATACCTGACCGTGTAAGCCAGGGTGTCATTCTTGGAAATATTGGTGTAGTTTACGATCGCTGGGGCAGTTATTTCCAAGCGTTAGATTTTTATAACCAAGCGTTGACAATCGCACAAGACTTAGGTAATCGTGAGGATGTCAGTAATAATCTCAATAAAATTGGTTTAGTTTACAGCTACCTTGGTCAGTATTCTCACGCTTTGGAGTTAATGCAACAAGCATTGGCTGTTGTTCGGGAACCTATCGTTCAGGAAGTGAGCGAACGCAGACTGGAAGGAATAATTCTTGCTAGCATTGGGTTAGTCTACAACTATCAAGATGAGTACTTCCAAGCTTTAAAGTTTTACGAACAGGCGTTAGCTGTTGCCAGAGAGTTAGGCGATCTTGTGGGCGTGGGGACAAACTTGACTAACATTGGGGAAGTCTATCGCAATTTGGGTCAGTATCATCAAGCACTAAAGTTTTTAGAGCAAGCTTTATTAATTCTGCGTCAAGCTAGAGATCTAGCTGGTGAAGCAACAACGCTCAACAACATAGGAAATGTGTACTCCCTGCAAAAGCAGTATCCTCAGGCGTTGGAGTCGTATCAGCAGTCATTAAGTATTAGCAGGGAAATAGGCGATCGCTCAGGTGAAGCAACAACACTCAATAACATCGGAGGAACTTATGATAAATTAGGCGATCGCTCTCAAGCCTTGATATCTTATCAACAGGCACTCATAATTCGGCGTCAGTTGGGCGATCGTGCTGGTGTTGGAGAAACCTTAAATAATATTGGATTACTGTATACCTATTTGAAGCAACATCCTCAAGCTTTAGAATCATACCAGCAGGCGCTAGAGATTCAACGTCAGTTAGGCGATCGTGGAGGAGAAGGAACAACTCTGACCAATGTTGGATTTTTATACGAACAATTGGGTAATGTTGCCGAAGCGATCGCTTTTCATCAACAGGCTATTGACGTTTTTGAATCTATTCAAGGCAATATTAGAGTTGAAGAATTAAAAGCATCTTTTGCTGTAGAACAAACAGATATTTACGATCGCCTCATTAATTTACTATGGACAGCTGGTCGCTTTGAAGAAGCCTTTAACTATGTTGAACGATCGCGAGCAAGGGCTTTTCTCGACCAACTAGCTAGTTGCCGGTGCGAAACTGTTGAACAAATTAGTGAAAAAACTTGTGGGAGGATAGACATTCGTGCTGGAACAGATGCGAAGCTTTTAGAACGGGAACAACAACTTAAGCTAGAAATTCCAGCACTCCGCAAGCAACTAATTGGGCTTCAAAGCCGCAGTGAATCAAATCAAGATGCTATTGCTGCTTTAAAAAAGCAGATCGATGAGCGAGAACAAGACTATATAAACTTGCTCACTCAAATAAAAATTCACAGTTCCGAAGTGGCTTCTCTGGTGAGCGTGAATGTCTCCCACTTGGCAGAAATTCAGAAACTATTGGATGCAGACACTACTTTAGTGGAATACTTTGTTAGTAATGAGCATACATTGGTTTTCCTTGTAACTACTAACTCCTTCAAACATAATATCCTCAGTTGCAACCGCAAGGAATTAACGGACAAGATAAACCTCTTCCGCCGTTTTTCCAGCCTAAATAATGCCCACCCGAAGAGTTTGCAAGAACTGTACAAGTGGCTAATAGCTCCTGTGCAACCTGATTTAACTACCAAAAAACTTGGCATTGTTCCTCACAATATACTGCACTACCTGCCCTTTGCGGCTTTGACAGATGGCACGAACTATTTGAGTCAAGAGTATATTTTATTTGGTCTTCCAAGTGCGAGTGTCTTGCCATTTATTAAGTCTAAGAAAAAGCCAAAACTTGATACTATACTTGCTCTAGGAAACCCAATTACTACAGAACCACTAGAAGATCTAAAATTTGCTCAACAGGAGGCTGAGACTATTGCCAAGTTGTACGGTACTCAAGCGCTGGTGGGTAAAGACGCGACTGAAAGCGCTTTGCGTTCCGCTATGGACCAAACTAATATTTTGCATTTAGCTTCCCATGGTCAGTACAATCCTAACAAACCTCTCTTCAGTACTCTCTATCTCGCTAGTACCTCCCAAGACGATGGACGATTAGAAGTTCATGAGATTTACGGATTGGATTTGACAAAAGCGACCAATTTAGTTGTGCTCAGCGCCTGCGAAACGCAAGAGGGAAAATTAAGTGCAGGTGATGAAGTCGTGGGAATGACAAGAGCTTTTTTATATGCAGGAACGCCGAGTGTAATAGCTAGCTTATGGCGTGTAAACGATAAAGCAACTGGTATACTGATGGAACGATTTTACAATCATTTGCGACAAGGAATGGCGAAAGCAGAGGCTTTACAACAGGCGCAGATAGAGACGCTTTCAGTGTACCCTCATCCCTACTATTGGGCAGCATTTGTGTTAACTGGAGATGCAGGAGCAGCATAGAGAGCAAGCACGCTGTTTGCTCTTCTGCAATATATCCTGATAAATTACTGATTTTTGCATAACATTCTCCTATAAAAATTGCCAAATTAAATCTTTCTCAAAATCCAAATAACAAAAAAGGTCAGAGTTATTATCTCCGACCTTATAAGATTTAATAATCTGAAGTTAATTGCTTTCCTGCTGGTCTAACCAAGCCACTAAATCAAGTAGTGATGAAATTCTGAGAATAGCTCTACCTAAAAAAACTTCATTCCTCATCTTGATTTTCTTGACAGTACAAATACTTATCGAACTGTGTTGACCTAAACTACGTTGTTGGTTCTAACAACAAACTTGACATATCCAATACACGTCCAGAGTATGTTTCTGCCGTTGTAGCTAGTTCTCCGCGTTTTTTATCGTCTGACCAAATATTGTCCCAAGTTCTCTCCCACAATGCTAGTTGAATTTGAATATTGACTAATTCCTCGGCAAGTTCTGGCTCAATTTCTGCTGCCGTCCATTCGATAAAATCTTTTGTCTGGGCGATTACACCTAATACCCCTTTCTCATAATTATTGTGGCAAAATGTTCTCAAGCGTGCAAAATTTGAAGCTATATGTCCTAAGCGCAAGGAAATATTGTCACGTTGAAAATGTATTTGTTCTTCACTTGTATTCGATTTCATAACCACCTATTAAATATTGAATAATTTGTTTAACTCGCTCGCGAATATCTGGGTCTTGAAATTATTAAGGTTTGCAGCATTTGCTCAACTTGTTCAAAAGTTGCTCGCTCCTTAATTATAAGTATCAACTCCTCGCCCCGTGTAATAGCTTAAATTTTATCATCTCTATTGTCAACTCTCTGCATACATTTGTCATTAAAGAGTCTATGAGGGTAGCAATCAAAGATTGGTAAAAGTGTTTATAGCAGATGTGCCGAAGGGTAAAATGGCAATCAAAATATCTGTTGTTAATTAAAAAAGTAAAAATTGAGTTATAATTATTGAAGGATGTTTTAAAGACTTTAACAATGATAATTACCGATCAAAACTTTTCTGTAATTAAAAAGGCTATTTTAGCAAATGAGCAAGGTGACTTAACATTAGGAGAAGCAGCCACGGCAAAAGTTTATCGAGTACTGAGGAACAATGCAGGACAAATTCTACTAGATCCTGTGGAGATCGAAAAAATTCCTGAAGACCGAAGATGGTTGTGGCAAAATCCAGAAGCCTTGGCAATGGTGCTACAGGGGCTGCAAGAAGCCAAAGAAGGCAAGGGACGTTCCCTCGGCTCGTTTGCTCAATATGCGGACTTGGAGATCGATGATTAAATGCAATTCGAGCTTATCTATCAGCCTTCGGCAGAAGCAACTTTAGCCAATATCGAGCGAACTGACCTCAAAAAGTACCGAAAAATTTTGAAAACATTGGCATTGATGGAAACTAATCTCCGTCATCCCAGTTTGCAAACTCACAAAGCGCGATGATTTATCTGGTCCCAACGGCGAAGAAGTATTTGAGGCATATGTAGAAAATAAAACGCCTGCTGCATTTAGAGTTTTTTGGTACTACAGTCCCGCTCAAGGTATGATAACAATCTTAGCGATCGTTCCTCATCCTTAAAATTTCAATCTAATTCTTTCCTAATTATTTTAAATTTTAATGAAGTTAGTCAAATTGCACTCGGTATTTTTAAGTCGTTATGCATACACATAAAAGACGAGCGCACTTTCACTGACAAATACTTTCGCTTTTAAATATGTTTTTACATCAATAGCATTCAATAACTGTTAACTGAAATCAACTAACATCAGTAAGTTTACTAGAAAACTTTTTAAAGTTTGTAAAGATTAATACCGAGTGTATTTTGTGCGTTCCGGCAAAACACTCATTGTACTTGTGGCGGGAGGGGATAAAAAGAGTCAGTCAAAAGAACATAATGTCAATTTTGGCCAATCACAGTTTGCTAAATCCGTCTTCAAACAAATCTTTGGTGCTGTTTTATGCTTGGCATTTAGTGGTTTTGTTTTATTCTATAATTTATCTGAATTTTATTATGCCTAAGACAAAATTTTGACTCGCTCTATTTCTCTGTTTCGGGCTGCTGACAACCAATTTGTAGAAGCAACTCTCATGCCAGTAACTGATAAACACTTAGAAGATGCCAAGAACTATTGGGAGCCTCAACTTCTGGGAACTGGAGCAGAAGATGAATATTGGGACTGGCAGCGAAAGAGCCGTTGGGCAACTATACTCCCTGGTGGAGAACTCTACGCGATTGAATGCCTTGGCATGACTCAAGGATTGCTCACCATTAATGTGTTGAAAAAACGTTGTCAAATTGACTCTCAGTATAGAAAAAGACTAGTTTACATTGAAGCAATAGCGAGCGCTCCGTGGAATAGACCCAAGATTGTTAATCCTCCACAATATAAAGGTGTTGGTACCATCCTGGTGAACTTTGCTATTCTCCGCAGTGAAGAATTAGGCTATAAAGGTAGGATAGGATTACATTCCTTACCAGGGGCGCTGGATTTCTACCGTAAGCTTAGAATAGGTCTAGTAGACTGCGATCCAGATCCTGATGAACCTGATAACCTTATCTATTTTGAAACCATCAGATACGACTCATGACCCAAGCTATTCCTCCCCAAACTAATCCTTTTATCAGCAGCTTTATGACCCAGGAGCAATTAATGGAAGGTATTGCAGCTGAAGATGCTTCTAATGGTGAAATTGGCTGTGGTCGGGATTGGGGTAATAAACTTGCAGTTTACCTAAATACTTGTGAAATTAATGTTTCTGATGAAAAGTTGAGGGGATTACTGCGGGAGTATTTAGGAGGAGTGCTGATGGAAACAGATTTTGATTCCATTATCGAGCGTGTCACCCGATTTATTCAGCCACTAGTTGTAGAAGCCCACATTAAATACCATTATCCCCAGCCAGCAGCTAAACCAGCTGTAGTGGAGAAAGTTGCTGAACATATTCCTAGTGAGAAGTTAAGAGAACTTCTGGTAACAGATTTAGGAGATTGTTTAGACACTACTGAACTTGAGAGTATCATTCAGTTTTCTCATCAAGCCATTCACAAATCTGTTTTAAGTCCCCGACATACCTGGCCCGATCCTATTTGGGTGATGACGACTTCAACTAAGGTGTATGTAGTTCAAGCAAAAACAAGTGATACCGCGATCGCCTTTGTTAAGGAACAGCACCCTCAAGAACAGGGAGAATTGCAATTGATAGCAGTTAGCGGAGTTTTAGCACCCAACCAAGTAATTGTGGTAGATAAAGCTTGCTTTAGCTGAAAAGCAGTTACCTTAATAGCCATATCAGAAAAGTCGGCTCTTCTTAGTAAATTTACGTAAACAAAAAATAATGATGTGAAGATACAGTAGTAAACAAAGTGCTGCTACCAAAATCAATGACAGTTGAAGAAGCGATCGCGCTAGTCGAGCAATTATTGGAACGAGGACGCTTAACAAAAGTTCAAGAGATAGTGTTCCGCAACTCCTGGGATGGGAAAACATACCAGGAAATGGCGGAAGAACTCACATACGATCCCGGTCATATTAAGGACGTTGGTTCCGAACTTTGGCAATTGCTCTCTAAAGCTTTGGGCGAAAAAGTGACTAAGAATAATTTGCATGGAGTGCTACAGCGAAACGCAGCAAGGCAACAAAACAGTACAATCGTCTCACCCACTCCAAACGATCCAATCGTTACTTCTCAAACAGATTGGGGAGAAGCAATTGAGGTTTCTCACTTCTACGGACGTACTACTGAATTAGAAACCCTACACCAATGGATTGTGAACTATCGCTGTCGTATCGTAGCACTGCTGGGTATGGGTGGTATGGGAAAAACCGCACTCTCAGTCAAGCTAACAGAACAATTGCAAAAAGAATTTGAATATGTTGTCTGGCGATCGCTTCAAAACGCTCCCCCAGTAGAAGAAATTGTGTCGGATCTCATTCATTTTTTCTCCGAGCAACAGGAAATCAATCTCCCGCATAAACTCGAACCACAAGTCTCTCGCGTGCTGCATTACTTATGCTCTTCACGTTGTTTGATAATACTAGATAACTTGGAAACCATATTGCAAGATGGTATTAGTGCCGGAAAATACCAGCAAGGTTATGAAGGTTATGGTTACTTACTTAAGTGTGTGGGAGAAGTCAACCATCAAAGTTGTTTGATTCTTACGAGTCGCGAGAAACCCAAAGAAGTCGCATTACTCGAAGGACCAACTTTAAAAGTACGTTCTCTACTCTTACAAGGATTAACATCACTTGAAGGACATAAAATCTTTTATACCAAGGGTTGCTTTGGAGTCAACGAGCAAGAGCTGCAAGAAGTATGCGACCATTTTGCAGGCAATCCATTGGCATTAAAAATCGCTGCTTCAGCAGTGCAAGAAGTCTATAGAGGTGACTTAGGACAGCTGATACCTTTCCTACAGCAGGGAAAGTTACAGTTTGAAGATATCAACGACTTGCTCCAACAACAATTTAACCGTCTGTCACCATTAGAACAGCAAGTTATGTGCTGGTTAGCAATCAATCGAGAACCTGTTTCCCTAGCCGAATTAGAAGCAGATTTTGTCTCGGAAACAGTTGTGGGACAGTTGCTGGATGCAGTACAGTCACTGAGACGCCGTGCATTTGTCGAACAACAGGAACAGCAACTCGCATTGCAACCTGTATTACTGGAATACGTTACGCATCGAATAATTACTGGAGTGTGTGAAGAGATCGCAAATCAACGCTATCCATTCCTCAACGATTACGCTCTAACTAAAGCCCAAAGTAAAGAGTATATTCGACAAGCTCAAATACGTTTGATTGTGCGACCTATTATCAATAGATTAGTTGAAATGTTGGGTAGTATCAACGCTATTGAGCATCAACTCAAACAGATGTTAGCCCTTCTGCAACAAGAAATGCCTTTAAAACCAGGATATGCAGCAGGTAACATTCTCAATATATTATGCGAAATCAATGCCGACTTGAGCCATCTTGATTGTTCGCATCTAGCGATTTGGCAAGCATATTTAGCGGATGCAACTCTACATAACGTCAATTTTGCCCGATCGCAGTTTGCTAAATCTGTCTTCAAACAAACGTTTGGTGCTGTTTTATGCTTGGCATTTAGTCCGGACGGTGAGGTACTTGCAAGCAGCGATGCTAAAGGCGAGATTAATCTGTGGCGAGTTGCAGATGAACAATGTCTTTTAACGATGCGCGGACACACTAACTGGGTACGACGAATCGCTTTTAGTCCTGACGGTTGTAGCATAGCAAGTACTAGCACGGATGGTACGATTAGAATCTGGGATGTACGGGATGGCAGATGCTTACAAATTATTCAAGAATATTCTTGTATCTCGTATTCAGTCTGTTTTAGTCCAGATGGCAAGTTGCTTGCTAGCAGTAGCGAGGATTGTAAGGTTCGGATTTGGGATGTAGAAAATCGCAAGTGCTTGCAAGTCATGGAAGGACACGCTCATTGGGCTTTGTCTGCAAGTTTTAGTCCAGATGGCAAGTTACTTGCTAGTGGTAGCAGTGACAAAACGATTCGGATTTGGGATGTTGAGAATGGCAAATGTGTAAGAGCGATCGCAGGACATGAAGGTTGGGTAGTTCCTGTCAGTTTTAGCCCAGATGGTCGGCAAATTGCCAGTGGTAGTTTTGACTCCACTGTAAGGATTTGGAACGTTGATGATGGTAAATGTTTGACTATTTTACAAGGACATACCAAGTGGGTGTGGTCTGTAGCCTGGAGTCCTGATGGACAACAAATTGCCAGTGCTGGGATAGACCAAACAATCCGATTTTGGGAAGTAAAAAGTGGCAAGTGTCTCCACGCTATTCCAGGACATACATCACAAATTTGGTCTGTGGCATTTCATCCTGATGGTACAAAAGTTGCAAGTGGTGGTGAGGACCAAACAATTCGATTTTGGGATGCACGCAATGGCAAGTGTTTGGGTTTTATAGGCGGACACACCAACTGGGTTAGATCTGTGGCATTTAGCGCGGACGGTCAAACACTGATTAGCGCTCATAAAGATTGTAGTGTGAGGATTTGGGATGTTAGCAGCCGTAACTGTTTGTATACTTTGAACAAACATAAAGATTCAGTACTGACCGTAGCAGTTGCGCCAAACAACCAAATCTTTGCTAGTGGTAGCACAGATAAAGCTGTGAAAATTTGGAATTTATTACATCGTAGTTGTCTGCATACCCTTACAGGACACACAGACTCAGTTTGGTCTGTGGCTTTTAGCCCAAACGGTCAACTCCTCGCCAGTTGTAGTTTAGACCGAACAGTCCGAATTTGGGATGTAAGCAATGGGAACTGCTTGCATATACTGGTAGGGCATAGCGATCGCATTGGATGTGTGAGGTTTAGTCCTGATGGTTCCAAAATAGCCAGTGCAAGTGAAGACCAAACCGTAAAACTTTGGAATGTGAATAGTGGGGAGTGTCTGAAAACTTTGCAGCATCAGCAGCGAATATGGTCAGTTGCGTTTAGCCCTGATGGGAAAAGCATTGCTAGTGGTTGTATGAACAACACAATTCAAATTTGGAATGCACAAAGTAGTGAACGCTTACAAACTTTAGTTGGACATACTGGCTGGGTACTGTCAGTTAGTTTCAGTCATGACAGCCATCAGTTGATTAGTGGTAGTTCCGACCAAACTGTCAAAGTTTGGGATGTCAAGAGCGGTCGGTGCTTGTATAATTTGCAGCAACACAAGAATTGGGTGTGGTCTGTTGTATTGAGCAACAATCATCATGCGATCGCGAGTGCTAGCGAAGACGAAGCCATTCATCTATGGAATAGGGAAACAGGAGAATGGGAAGCAACGCTACAAGTACAAAGACCCTATGAAGGTACAAATATCACGGATGTTACGGGTTTAACTAATGCACAAGAAGCCGCACTCCGAGCATTGGGAGCAGTTGAAATATCTTAAATAAAACTAAAGAATGACATCTTTATCCTGCGTCGAAATTTATACAATGTAAAATTAATCAACTCCAGTAACCGTAAGAACCCTAGTTAACAGCATTCACTATTAAAAATTTATGGCAAAATATAAGTCTGAGGATCGCAATTCTTCCAGAGCGATTCCCCAATCGGTTGTAGCGCCTATTAACGAGCAATCTCGCGCAATTCCACCAGAACCAAAAATTGATACGAGTCGAGCAGAAATTGAAATTGATGAACTCGATATTCAGATTTATAAGCCAAGGAGCCAAGAAGGACAAACAGATTCATTTAATGTAGAACAGCCCCATAGCGAAAAAATCCAGTTACCACAAGATTTATACGGTTATGCTTTTATTTGTGCGCCATTGTCTCCTGGTGATGGAACTCAAGTTTATAACGGCGATGGCATGATTTATCGTTTGGGATTTGAAGCAGGACTCGCAAACATTAAAACTCGAATTGCTAAAACTCCCTGTTATTATGCCGACCAAGCCACAAAAAATGATTCGCTACTCTACAAGTTTCATGATGGCGGAGTTGCTCGTACCAGCTTAGTGCTAGGTTCTCGCAATCAATTAAATACTGCCTTTGCTCAAACAAAAGAACGTCTCGTGGTTACTTTTGATGCAGGACGTCCGTATGAAATCGATCCAGATACAATGGAGTTGCTAGAACCTGTGGGAAGCACAAAAGATTGGTTATCTATATTTCCTATCATTCCTTGGATTTTTCCAACTTACTCCAATCCCGCACATCCAGTGGCAGATGTGACTAAGGATTCTGAGTTCTTGTATTCAGTTAACTATTCAACAGGCTATAACGGTAAATTTCAAAAAATAGTTAATCAAAGTTTGAATATTATTTACTGGATAGGTTGTTTCAAGCAAATTTGGAAAAAATTAGAGAAGATTCAGCTAACTTATGAAGATTTTTTTGGGAGTTTTACCGATTTAGTTCGATATAACTTTACAACTAAAAAAATGGAACGATGGCGGCTTACCCTTGATGGTAAACCTCTGTACATATCACAAGCCGTTCATCAAATTGCAATTACCCAAGATTACATTATTATTCCAGATGTTCCATTCATGGTGGAATTATCACAAATCTTCTCGCCTTTTCTTATTGATGTGATTAGAAAAAATGAACTTATAGGAAATATGGGAAAGTGGATTTCTTCAGTTTTTCTTCAATTAATTAAACAAAAGTCATTTACAAATTTTTATATTGTTCGTCGTCAAGAGTTAGCTAATTCGGATAATCAGTGCAATGAACCGATAAACGAGCTACCAGTTACAAAATTCAGCGTTCCATATGGAGTGTCACATTTTACTGTTGATTACGACAATCCAAAAAATAAAATTACTCTTCACGTAGGACATCGAAATGGTTGGGATGTGACAGAGTGGATTAGCCGCTTTGATGAACCTGTCCCAGAGCAGGGTAAAAACCAATTGCGCCAAGATTTGGAAGGTATGGTAGTCGGACCAATGGATTTAGGTTTATTAGGTCGCTACGTTATTGATGGAGAAACCGGAGCCTTACTGGATGCAAAACTTGTGAGCGATCCTGAGAGTACATGGTCGTTATCTGTCTATACTCACCGCGAATTGTGTCGCGATCGTCAGAGTGAAACAGAAACAAGAATAAAAAATATTTACTGGATGTCATGGGGATTTTCTTGGGAACTTATACCCAAGCGTATTTACGATGCTTATAAAGAAAGCGATTATCGCACAATATCAAATCAAGAGTTACTTCAGAATAAACCCTCCACATTGCTACGTTTAGATACAGAGTCTATGAAGATTGTTGATTCATTTCAGTTTCCAAATGGTTATTTAGGTTGTTCCCCACAATTCATACCAAGTTCTCAACCTCTCCCAGAAGGAAAAGATAAATCAACACATGGATATATTGTTTGCGTTGTTTTATCTGATGATAAGCCTAAAGGTGAGTTCTGGATATTTGATGCTGATGATTTCAATGAGAAACCTATATATCGCCTGAGTCATTCAAAACTTCACTTGAGATTTACCATTCATTCGACGTGGTTACCAAGCATAAAAACAGAAAAGTATTCAGAAACCGCATACAGGGAAAAAAGGAGAAAAGAGTCTTTAGAATTAGATTGCGATCGCTTAATCCGAAATGGAAGTGCAAAGCTCCAGAAAATCTTCGATGATGTAGTTTCCCCACATTTTATTCAGCAGACTCCCGAAGATGAACTACTAAAATCTTTAAGAGAAGCAGATAAAAATAACTTATAAATTTTCTATAAGTCCGTACCGGCTGACTTTGTTTGTATAGCTACAAATTCCATTCGTTAGGTAAAATAGTGTAACCTCAACTAGACAGATTAATCCTATCTAAGAGAGTCGCACAGAGAATTGTAAAACCTTCTCACTGTTAGACTATACAAATTATAATAGAGTTAGTGCTATGAATAATTAGTTGTATGAGTATTTCACTTTTAAATCGTGCTACAGAAGAAAAACTAGTAACCCTAAGAGATGTAACTTGGGAGCAATTTAAAGGAATTGAGGCACAGCTAATCGATAACCGTAGTGTCCGGCTATCTTATTTATCAGGAATTTTAGAAATTATGTCTCCAGTTGGTCTGTTGCATGAGCGTGTAAAAAGGACTCTCGGTTTGCTGCTAGAAGCATACATGAGAGTATTAGGTATCAAATTTTACGCAACAGGTGGCTTTACCATAGAAAAAACAGGCTATGCTTCTGGAACACCTGATGAATCTTACTGCATTGGCACTGATAAAGACACTCCCGATATCTTAATTGAGGTTATTATTACCAGTGGCACTATTGACAGAAAGGAATTATACAAACCCAAGCAAGTTCCTGAAGTTTGGTTTTGGAAATCAGACACTATTAGAATATTCCATTTAAATGAAAAAGGTGAATATGAGGAAGTTAATCATAGCAGTTTCTTTCCCAATTTAGACATAAATGTATTGCTACAGTATATAGCTATGCCCGACCAGTATGATGCTGTTCTGGAATTTGAGCAATTTCTCAGAGACCAAGCTAGGTGAATTTTTTCAGCTTTTAGCGTGCATAGGGTTGTCTTAACTTGCGAGCATATGCTTGACTATCAGTAATGTCTGGTCGGGAACCAATTACCCCTTCACTTTGCCAGTAAGCAACCAGTTCTGCTCCAGTTTTTGGCGCATTTTCTAAAATTTGTCTTTTAGATAGAATACGTAGAATGTATTCAGACAATGATAAATTTAGCCGAGAAGCCTCAGAAGAAAGAGCGTGCTCTAACTCTGGCTGTAAACTAAGAGTAATGGTCATCTCTACTTTCCTATCTTGCTTTTCAATCTGTTATTTCCTTTGGTTCTTCAATTTCTGAAATACCAACTAGGGTAATTGGTCTTTGATTAGGAAACTCGACAACAAGTCGTAACTTACCTCCCATTACTTCTACATGTTTTTGTAAAGTTGAGAGCCTTAAATCAGTACGTTGTTCTAGTAGAGAAACATTCCCTCGATCGATTTGAAGAAGTTCTGCTATCTGCTCTTGAGTAAGTTTGAGTGCAAGTCTTACGTTGTTGTCGTATCATTTCCTCTGCTATAAGTTCGGCTGAACGCTCTTTAATCGCTTTTTGCTGCTCCAATGGTAACTGCTGTATTTTTTCCCTCAAAGTTTTACCCATATTTAATCTCTCTTTTCCTCTATTGCTACTAAATTCTGAACGTTACGAACAAGCCATTGCTGCCTATGATAAAGCGATTGCTCTCAAACCTAACTTTGCTCTTGCTTGGCATTCTAAAGGTTATGTTCTAGGTGAGTTGCAACGCTACGAAGAAGCTATCGCATCATATGACAAAGCGATTGCTCTCAAGCCGGACGACGCTAATATTTGGTTTAATCGAGGCAATAATCTGATTTACCTGCAACGCTACGAAGCAGCGCTTACATCTTAGGTACTGTAGGTAGGAGGGCTATGCCACACAATAGACTTGGTGGTGGGCAATGCCCACCCTACGTGTATTTTATAAATCAAATAGGATTGTTATAGTTAATTCCTAATCTGAACTGGCATAGCTAAATAAGTCATCTTCACACCACTGATAGGTGTAAAAATCACTGGTGTCAGATTTGAATTCAGTTGCATTTGAATTTCTGTAGAGGGCAATGCTTTTAAACCTTCCATAAGATACTTAATATTAAAAGCAATATCTATTTCCTCACCCAATATTTGTGCTGGTAAAGACTCTCTCCCACTCCCCACATCTTGAGCTTCACAAGATAAGGTAATCTCTTGCGCTTCACTATCTATACTAACTTTCACTATATTATTCTTCTGGTCTGCCAATACTGCAATTCTCTCTAAAGTACTTATAAATTGCTTTCTATCTAAAGTTAATTCGCGCTCGAATTGTCGGGGAATAAGCTGACGGTAAGACGGATATTGTCCTTCCAACGTCCGGCTAGTCAAGCGCTGATTTTGCCATTCAAAAATAACTTGTCCTTGGTCGAGAGACATAACGATCGCTTCATCTGATGATGCACTATGGGCTAGCATCCGTTCGAGTTCTCGCAAAGCTCTAGCTGGTAATGTGACTTCTAAACTCGTTTCACTACTTGTATCCGTACTTTCATTTGTCGTTTGTACCACAGCTAAACGATGTCCATCGGTAGCCGCAAATTCGAGAGAGTCTTGTTGAACTGTGAGATGAACTCCCGTCAAGACTTGTTTGGTTTCATCGCTACTTGTTGCAAATAAAGAACCCTTCAATCCATCAATTAGTGAACTAGCAGTAATCTGAATCGAGCTGTCATTTTCAATCGCAGGTAGTTCTGGAAAATCTTCTGCTCCCATGGCTCGCACTTCATAACGCCCGTTTTTTGGCGTTAGGGAAACAATTAAGCCTTCCCCACTGATACGATCTCCTTTAGCAGCTGATTCTTCCTCTAGAGTGATTTCTCCTTCTGGAAGACGAGCAGTAATATCATTCAATAACTTAGCAGGAATTGCGATCGCTCCCCCCTGCAACACCTCAGCGTTAAAGCTGGTACGGATACCCAAATTGAGGTCAAAAGCTGTCAGGCTAACTTGATTAGTTTCCGCATCTGCTTGTAAAAGCACGTTAGCAAGTACCGGATGAGTTGGACGCGAAGGTACAGCGCGGCTTGTTAATGAGAGGTTAGTACTCAGATCGCTTTGGGTGCAAACTAGTTTCATGGTCAAAAATGGCAAGTGTGTTGGATATCGTAACACCTTGTTGCAAATGTGAGGAGCGGGAAAAAAAGAAATTAATTTATTATTCAAATCCTCCACTTTTTAAGTATAAGGATTCATCTGTCACTGATTACTGGTTACTGGTTACTGGTCACTGGTCACTGGTCACTGGTCACTGGTTAAAGACAGCCTGTGGATAACTTGTGGAAAACACCCCTATATTTTCCACAGGGTAGTTATACTTAAAATGAAGTTTTCCACTGAAGGTGTGAAGTTTTCCACAGATTTTGTGTTAGTTTTCCACAAAAAATAATAAACTTTCCACAAGCTAATATTAGCTTAAAGATTTTTTAGACTTGGCTTAACATTTACAACAGTTTTCAAGTAAATGAACCACACTCTGCTCTTGTGGTACAACATTCTGCTCTTGTGGTACAACACTCTGCTCTTGTGGTACAACACTCTGCTCTTGTGGTACAACACTCTGCTCTTGTGGTACGGGCGTCTCGCCCGTCTTCCATAATCTTCTTCTGGAGAAATTGTCTAACAACAGAAGAAACTTGTGGTACGGGCGTCTCGCCCGTCTTCCATAATGTACGGGCGAGGACGCCCGTACCACATTTACCAGATGATAGCGCTCCACGTTCACCAGATAATTGAATTCTACATTCACTAGACAATTGATTTTTTAGAAATACCTCATGTACCTGAATTGTCATTTCGCTCCACGAAGACGATCGCTTAATTGACGTAGAGTTTGTGTCAAATTATGGTCGGTTTCTTTGAGTTGAGCAATTTTTTCACAGCTATAGATCACTGTTGTATGGTCTTTACCGCCAAACTCTTCTCCTATTCTCGGCAAACTCAAATCAGTATGCTGACGCATTAAATACATTCCAATCTGACGCGCCCAGCTAATTTCTCGCCGTCGCGAATTTCCTTTTAAGTCCTCTATTGATATATCAAAAGTATCTGCAATAACTGATAAAATGACTTCTGGTGTTGTTTCTACCTTCTGAGTTGGTGGTTCTAAAACGGGAGTAATACTTTCTACTGTCATAGGTAAACCCCAAATAGAAATATACGCCACTGCACGAATTAATGCTCCTTCTAATTCTCGAATGTTAGAAGTGTAGTGGGAGGCAATATACTCAATCACGTCTCTTGGAAGGCGAATATTTTCATACTCAGCTTTTTTTTGTAAAATCGCCATCCGCGTCTCTAAGTCTGGCGGTTGGATATCAGCTATCAATCCCATAGAGAATCGGGAACACAATCGTTCTTGCAAACGAGGGATTTGGTTGGGAGGGCGATCGGATGCTAGGACAACTTGTTTGCCTGCTTCGTGTAAAGTATTAAAGGTGTGGAAAAACTCTTCTTGGGTGTACTCCTTACCCTCAATAAACTGAATATCATCGACTAAAAGTACATCTGCGGCGCGATAATGCTCGCGAAAACTCTGCATGCTATCTTTACGGATAGCAGTGATGAGATCGTTTGTAAATTGTTCCGTAGAAACATAGAATATACTTGAATCGGGATGAATCTCCAATCGGTAATGTCCGATCGCTTGCATAAGATGCGTTTTCCCCAAGCCCACTCCCCCACATAAAAATAAGGGGTTAAATTCTCTCCCCGGAGATTCAGCAACTGCTAGAGAAGCTGCGTGCGCCATGCGATTGTTAGCACCAACAACAAATCGCGAAAAGACGTACTTTGGATTTAATTCTGCTGTTTTGGTTCGTCGAGTGACTGTTTCAGGGTTTGGAGTTTGGGTTGGTAGTTCCCAAGCACTCTCCGTGTCTTCAAGATTGGGAACTTCTTCTCCGTTACCAACCGTTATATAGATATCTACGCGATAACCAAGAATATCTTGTACCACATTAGCTATCGTTTTTATGTAATATTTTTGTAGCCGATTGCGAGCAAATGGGTTGGGGGTGCGAATCACCAAGCAATTATTTTCAAATTGCTCTGCACTGGCAGTCTTAATCCAGGTTTCAAACGTGGGACCAGATAGCTCTAGTTGTAAACGTTCCAGTACCTGTTTCCACAGATTGTCTATGGGCATTTCCATAATTTACCACCAATAATGACCAGCGAACAGTGACCAGTGACCAGTGACCAGTGACCAGTAACCAATGATACACTCCCCCTCTCCCAGGAGACAAAAAGAACAGATGACAACAAAAGACTGTGAATCTCAATCCCAAAACAGCGACAAGCAACACTTGCCGTCTCAACTTTCCTCGATCGCTAAAATCGGGTTTATGCTATTATGCAGCATAACAGTAGCATCTCTTACTGGTTGTTCCATACCATCTGTAAGTTTTGAGGCACAAAAACCTGATGCCGAGGCACAAGCTCGAGGTGAAAATATAGCCCAAAGTACCAACGAGAAAACTACCCCAGTTATCGCACCAATATTTTCGGGGTCTGATAATCCCAACTTTGTTGTTGGAGTGGTCAAAAGGGTGGGACCAGCCGTGGTTCGGATTAATGCAGCTAGGACAATTTCAGAGCAATTACCAGATGAGTTTGACGATCCATTTTTCCGAAGATTTTTTGGGGATATGCGACCATCAGAACCAAGACAAAGAGTAGAACAGGGAAGTGGTTCTGGATTTATTATTAACTCTGGAGGGCAAATTCTGACCAACTCTCACGTGGTGAATGGAGCCGATCGCGTCATAGTAAAATTAAAGGATGGTCGTGAATTAGAAGGGCGCGTACTTGGTGAAGATCCGGTAACGGATGTGGCAGTTATCAAAATAGATGCTGGAAAATTACCCACAGTCCCTCTTGGTAACTCAGAGAACTTGCAACCGGGAGAAGCGGTAATTGCCATTGGTAATCCTTTGGGTTTAGACAACACTGTTACTTCGGGAATTCTCAGTGCTACGGGACGTTCTAGTAGTGATATTGGCGCTACCGATAAGCGAGTGGATTACATTCAAACCGATGCAGCTATTAATCCCGGTAACTCTGGCGGACCACTATTAAATGTTCGCGGTGAAGTCATTGGTATGAATACTGCTATTATCCGGGGTGCTCAAGGGTTAGGATTTGCTATTCCCATCAACACAGCACAGCGAATTGCTCAAGAATTGATTTCCAAAGGAAAAGTAGACCATCCTTACTTGGGTATTAAGATGGTAACTCTGACACCAGAACTTAAAGACACAATCAACTCTGGCTCTGAGGTGAATATTACCGCTAGCAAAGGAGTTCTGTTACTTGGTATTGTTCCCCGTTCTCCAGCCGCCACTGCAGGTCTTAAACAAGGCGATATTATTCAAGGTATTAACAACCAATCTGTTACGAAAATAGAAGAAGTCCAAAAAATAGTGGAAGCTAGCAAGATAGGAGAATCGATACAGTTACAAGTACAGCGTGAAGGACAAACCTTACGAGTATCAATCCGTCCCGAACCATTGCCAGTTCGTCGTTATAGTTAATAATAGAGTATTGGGCATTGGGGAGCCACTGCGTTGCGGTGGAACCCGTCCAACGCAGTAGCTCCAAAATCTCAAATCCAAAATCTGAAATGGTCTCACTTCCAATCACTCAATTAGGCGATCGCATTCTCCGTCAGAAAGCTTTAGAAATTAAAAATATCCATGACGATCGCATTCAAAAACTGATAGATGATTTAATAGCAACAGTGGCTCAAGCCAATGGAGTAGGAATTGCTGCACCCCAAGTTGCAGAATCCTTACGTTTATTTATTGTTGCATCTCATCCCAATCCTAGATACCCAAATGCTCCAGAAATGGAACCAACGGCTATGATAAATCCCAAAATCATTGCACATTCTACTGAGGTCGTAAAGGGTTGGGAGGGTTGTTTGTGCGTTCCGGGAATTCGAGGTTTAGTTCCTAGATATCAAGCAATTGAAGTAGAGTATATGGATAGAAATGGCAAACTTCACAAAGCAGAATTCACAGATTTTATAGCTCGAATTTTTCAACACGAGTACGATCACCTTGATGGTATAGTCTTTCTAGACAGACTTGAAAGCACCCTGGATATCATGAGCGAGCAAGAATATCAAAAACAAATCGTTAAAAATTAAAATCTTTCCTTCTGCCATCTGCCATCTGCCATCTGCCTTTCTTCGGGCAATATGCTTAAATTCTGTTCTTGGCTTGCAATAACTCTAGAGAACAGAATTTCATAATTTCTTAAAGCTTGCTCAAAAGAATAACGCTCTATAGCAAATTGTCTGCCTTTCTCCCCAAGTTGAGTCGCAACGTCAGGATTTTTATACAAGTTGAGGACTGCTTTCGCTAAAGCCTCTGGTGACTCTGGAGCGACAACTATACCTCCACCACTTTCTAGTACAGATCTGGCTGCTGTACCTGTAGCAGGAACGCTAGCTAATATCGGACGACCGGAAGCTAACAGAAGTGGAATTTTAGAAGGCATATTGAAAGAAATGACATTGCTCTTTTGCACGACTAACCCAACATCGGCGGCGGCTAACATTTCTGGTAGTTTTTCCCTGGGTTGTAACGGTACAAGTAAAACATTGTTTGCTTTAGATGCCAAACAGTATTTTTGCAGCCACTGGAGAGCTTTTGATTCACCTGCGATCGCAAAAACAATTTCTGGAATGTGGCGCAAAGAAATTGCTGCTTCGATGACTGTTTCTAAACCTTGCGTCAGTGCAATATTACCTGAGTACATCACCACAAATTTTCCTTCAAGCTGATGTTCAGCCCGAAAATAGTTCTTCTCTTTTGGTAATGGACGGATGAAATTTACATTCACCCAATTGGGAATACAAACTATTTTTTGGATAGGGACTTCCTTACTGACTAAATTCTCTAAAAAGCCCTGAGCAATTACGCTAATGGTGTGGGCGCGTCTGTACGCAAACTTTTCTAAAGCTTCTAAAGCCCGAATCATCAGTTTGTTTTTCAGTAGCCCAACCCGTACACCCGCCTCTGGAAGAATATCTTGTACGTTCAGTACTACCGGACAGTTATACAGCCAGCTCAAGAAACTAGCTGGTAACGATACCATTAACGGAGGTACTGTTAGAAGAATAACATCAGGTCGCCAGCCGTTCAATGCTTGTGGTATACTAGTGAACACAAAACTTAATTCTAGGAACAGTCGATCCAGCACATTTGGTTTGGATTTAATACGTAAATAGGAACGCTGGATAGTGACACCATTTTTCTCTTCTGTTACGTACCACTTTCCACGGTAACCCGGATAGATTTCTCTCTGTGGGTAATTCGGCATACCCGTAATCACCCTAACTTGATGACCTTGTTTGACAAGCCCCTCTGCTAGTTCAGTCATCAATGGAGCTATTCCAATCGGTTCTGGATAGTAGTTGTAGGAGTAAATCAGAATGTGCATTAGTTATGAGTCAGTTCTGTGTGTACTACAAAAAATCAATGTTCCACTTGATTACATTACGACGTCACCCTCACTGTAAATTGATGTCAGATCGTTTAGTTATGCACCTTGAGAAGTGTAATGGGAAATAGTGTTAGCACGCTATTCCCTTTCTACAGTACTACTCAGTACGTATTTATTAATCTACACAACGGTCTATTTTTAAAATACGTGAAGTTTGGGTTTTATCCGTACAATTTGCAAACGCTGAAAGGAAATTAAGTATAAATAAAGCTTAATTTCGATGATTTTTAATAATTTAGTTTTGTGTCCACACATTAGGTAGATACACGAGAAATAGTAACATCAATGTGGGAATTGCTTGTATAAAGAGAGCGCTTATTTCATTAAATCTTTATACTATATAGGTATCCTAAATTATTCATGAAAATTTTAAGTAGGTAGGACATTGTTCCACCATATCTAACTTTTGTTTGTCATAGCTCTACCGATAGAGATTTCACAAATTAATACAGTGTACCCATTGCTTTTATTAAAATTAAATGCCGATCCCAAATCAAACAGGTTTTATCTATATCTATAAAGAAGAACTCAGAATTTTTCAGTCTTACTTATGCAATTTACTCTTAGAGGATGTTTGAAAAGTATTGGCTGAGGTATCCAAAACTCTAGCTCCCCCATTATCCACGCCACTTGCTGTAGCCTGTGAAACCCCTATTTAAGGGGGGCTAGGGGGGGCTCTTGATACTACAGTAGACTTTACAAACATCCTCTTACCGCTTTATTTAGTGGGCTAACGCGAACTGGAAGTGGTAGCATAACAGATAAGTAACTGGACTAAAATAAATACACTTATAAAGGCTGGGCATGGGGCATAGGACAAAGCAAAAACATTATTGAAATTAATTGTGTCCAATGACTCATTACTTAGGCTAATTTAGGGACGTAGCACGGATCGCCATGTCCCTAGTCATTTGGTCAGAACAAGCATCCCAAGACCTTCAACGGCATTACGCAGAAAACACCATTCAAGGTATGAAAACTTTTTTTCAGGTATTAGTTGTAGCTGTATTAACAACGATCGCGGGACTGGAAAACTCTCATTGTGTCCCTGCTCGGGAAGTTGACAAAGGTCATTACTTGTCAGCACAGGCACAAATCGCAGCAGATCAATTGGTTGCGGTGGCGTTACCGGAACTTGCAGATGTTGTGCTGACAAAGGGTGAATCACGCAGTGGTCGGGTAATAGCAATCGATCCACAGAAGCAAACAATATCAATGCAGCGAGCAGGGGAAACAACTTCTATTCCACTCACACAAATTACAAAAGTAGTTTTCAGAGACGGTGCGCTAGCTTATAGAAGCAATGGGCGTCAGATTATTCGAGGTGAGCGAGAGCGTCCTGTTGGTAAGCCAGTCACTTGGAGTGGTATACCACTCAATACTTTGAATATAAAAAACCCTACCCAAGGTCAAGCAGTCGTCAACTTGAGACCACCCATAGTTTCCCCAGCGCGGTTGCGAGGTATTCTAGCAGTAGCCAGGGATCGGCAATATGTTGTGGATGAAATACAATTTAATGTCCAACAAAACACAATGACAATTCGGGTAACACCATATTAATCAAGTTATGAGGTAGTTTACGGAGATAGGGTTTTGGAAACTTCTGGACTGCGAATTATAAGATGTCCCTTATCACCTTCTTGAATAGCTAACACTAATGGACGGTCATTAAATTGTGCATTTGGGGGCAATGTTGGAAATACATAAATCCAACGCTCGCTTTCAAGGAGCAAACGCCAAACTCTAGGCTGGTTTGGATTGCTAATATCAGTATCTTCTTTTCCTCGCAAGTCATTAAATAGACCTCTATCTCCGATAATACGGTATTTTTCTAATGATGGATTGGTGAATGCATCGTTAAGTTTACGCCCCAAAGCAGATTTGTCTTCATGTGTAATAAATGCTATTACGGGCAAGGTGGAGTATTGACTCGCATCTCGTCTTGCATCTGCATTACCTTGCCATCGCGCTAGCCAAAATATAACGACTAACACCCAAGACACTATGACTATCTCATTGACTAGCGATCGCAAAAAATTAACTGAGCGCAGTTGGAAAAAACTAAAGACAGCTAGAGATCTTATCCATTTTGCTATCCATGAGCGTTTGCTTTCGGTAGCAGGGAGAATTCTATGTGAGATAAATTGATTAATGGTATCAGTTACGGCATCTGCGATCGCATTAATTAACCATAAAGTTATTTGAATAGCGATCGCAGCCAAGAAGAAGGCAGAGGAAGCTAAAGTTTTTAACAACATAGGTAGAATATACTCTGATTTAGGACAAAACCACAAAGCACTCGAGTATTACAACTCTTCACTGCCTTTGTCTCAAACAGTAAGAGATCGCGCACAAGAAGCTGTTACCCTCAATAACATTGGTGCAGCCTACTTCAAGTTGGGAGAAAAACATAAAGCACTTGAGTACTTCAACTTGACATTGCCAGTACTACAGGCTATTGGCGATAAAGCGACCGAAGGCAAAATCCTCAATAACATTGGACTCCTCTACTCTGAGTTAGGACAGAAGCAGAAAGCACTCGAGTACTTCAACTCGGCATTGCTGCTTAAACATGCAACTAATGACAAGGCAGACGAAGCTGTTACACTTAATAATATTGGTAAAGTCTACTTTGATTTAGGACAACACCAGAAAGCAAACGAGTACTTCAAATCTGCACTGCCGCTATTTCAAGCTGTAGGTGACAAGGCAAGGGAAGCCGGGATTTTTAACAACATTGGTCAAGTCTACTCCAATTTAGGACAGAAGCACAAAGCACTTGAATACGTCAAATCTGCACTGCCCTTATTGCAGGCTTTAGGTGACCGCCCAAAGGAAGCTACCATCCTCAATAACATGGGTGTACTCTACTTTGATTTAAGACAAAACCATAAAGCACTTGAGTACTTTAACTCGGCATTGCTTCTTAGACAGGCAGTCAATGATAAGGCAGGCGAAGCTGTCACTCTTAATAACATGGGTGTACTCTACTCAGATTTCGGACAAAACCACAAAGCACTTGAGTACTATAATTTAGCATTACCCCTATTTCAAGCAGTAAACGATACAGCAGGCGAAGCTACAAGTTTGGGTAATCTTGGTACATTGTACCGTGATATAAATCAACCAACTCAAGCTATTCCTCATTTAAAACAATCGGTTCAAATCACCTTGAAAATACGCTCCGGTTTACAAAAGCAAAATCGCCAACAGTTTCTTGTAGTTAATGATGAAAATATAAGTACTCTTGTCGATCTTCTTATTGACCAAAGACAAGACGAGCAAGCCTTTGAGTGGGTAAACTTATTTACTACAGCTGAGCTTGCTGACTACACTCGACTGATTAACGTCAAAGTTGCCAATCTACAAGCACAGCAAGCACTGGACAGGTGGAATCAAAAAAATCAACTCCTCGAATCTTTACGCCAACAACTGCAAGACCAGTATTTCGAGGATTTATCCCGACAAATTAGACAATTAGAAGCACAAGTTTACAAGGAAGCAGAAAACATATCCCAACGTTTTCCTGAAGTAGCGGAACTATTTGAAACCAAGCCCACAGATATAGAAAAGCTTAAATCCTCCATTCCAAGCAGAACAGTTGTAATTCAACCAGTCTTACTGAAAAATACCATCGCCATTTTTGTCTTAACTAAAAACCAACTAAACGTAGTAAAAACACAAATTGACTCTGTGGTGTATGACAACCTCCTCACCAAATACCTGAAACAGTTACAAAATGATGGTGATGATAGCTATATCGAAACTGGTAGCCAACAGATTTATGACATCCTTATTCGTCCTGTGGAAGATAAAATTCAGTCCTTATCCCCTAAACAACTAAGTATTATCGCTACTGGCAAATTGCGCTACTTACCCTTTGAAACCCTTTACGACAGCAAAACCAACAAATTTCTCATTGAAAAATATCCTATTAACTATTTAACACGTATTTCTACTAAGTCTTTAGAATCAGTTAGAATACAAGACCTTGCACGTAGAAGACAACAAAAGGTTTTAGCATTTGGAAATCCCGTACCTCGTGATGTAAAAAATTTACCTGGAGCAGAAGAAGAAGTTAAAAAGATTACCCAATTACTCCCAGGAAGTGAGGCTTATCTCGGCACAAATGCCACTCTCGATAAGTTCAAAATCCAAGCCCTACGCTTTCCCTTACTGCACTTAGCCACTCATGGTTGCTTTCAAGAAGATGACTGTAAACAATTGAACTTGAAAAAAAATACTTTGCTCTTCGCCGATACTCAATTCGATATTGCTGACGCTACTCTTTTAGGGCTGAAAGGTACACAATTGTTGACCCTAAGCGCCTGTCAAACCGCTCAACAAACCAACTTTAATGGAGAAGGAGTTACTGGTGTTGCTTATATTTTTGAGCGTGCTGGTGCAGAAGCTGTAATGGCAAGTTTGTGGACAGTTGAGGATAAAGCCACTCAAGAACTCACGATCGAGTTCTATCACAACCTTAAGCAAGGGATGAGCAAAACAGAAGCACTGCAAAAAGCCAAGCTTAAGCAAATTCACCGCCACCCCTACTACTGGTCGCCTTTTGTCTTGATTGGCGACGGGCGTTAAACAGAAAGACGCTCGAAAATATCCCATACATCAACTAAAAAATTCTTTCCGCAGCCAACAAATAACACTAGCCACACCAGCTAAAGGTTTTTTCTTCTTACCTTTCTCCCATTCAGATACACAACCAGTAGGAGGGATAAGTTGCGCTGTATCCAAACAATACATTATTTCTTACTATTCCTATTAAACAAACCAATTTTCTATTTTAAGCTCTTGAAAAAATACATAATCTGATACATTGTTTGTTACTAAAATCAGTCCATTTACTTTTGCGATCGCTGCAATTTACCCATCTAGATAAGCAGGTAGTTTTCTAATAGCTATCAATTATTCTCTTTACTAAAACTCACAGGTTAACCTCACGTCCAGGAGAGCGATCGCGCACATCTTTCCAGACTTCATCAGGATTAATTTCGATTCCCTCTTTAATCATTTCTTGCCGAAATTGCTGTAAAGATTCCCCAAAATTTGGCTTTTCTGACAACAGACGCTCGTATTCAGCTACAGATAGGATAACAGCAACTTGCTGTCCCTGCCGTGTAATTTGCACTGATTCACCTTGTTCGACCTCCTGAAAAATCCTATCCAGATTTGTAGAAATTTGCTCAATTGAATACTGTTGAGACATAGCGCTTTTACTCTTTTATGTGAGAATTATCTTGATGTTATACTCCATATTTGATTTTAGAGGAAATTTTGAATTAAGATAAGCACAGATATCTCTTGGTTTCAGTCTTACTTACTAAGACAACCCTGGTGTTATTCTAGCTCTAAGCGTTGTAGCTCTGGGCTTTGCTAAGAACTGTCAAGACTCATATCGGTAATTTTGGAGTGCGAAGGAAGCATATAAGAAGCAGCTGGTATACTAAAGCAGTTCAAAATTTGTTAAGTTAAAATAAAAGTTGATGTTTTATGCAATTAGAAGACTATTTTGAATTTATTTCGGCTGATGATATCCGGGTTAAAGGAACGCGAATTGGGATTGAGCATATTCTTGATGAATATATTTATAGTGCTAAAGCCCCTGAAGAGATTGCTAAGGAATTTTACACAGTAACACTAGAGCAAATTTATGCTACTATTCTCTACTATTTACATAATCGAGAATCTGTAGGAAAGTATATGGGAGATTGGTTAGATTTTACTCTCAAGGCTGAGGCAGAGTATGATAAAAATCCTTCCTCTACAATCATTAGATTAAAAAAGTTAAAGCAACAGCAGAAAGCAAAACCAGTGAGTAACTAATGTCTATTCGATACTTACTGGATGAAAATTTACCGCCTACTTTCCGCGACCAGTTACTGCGTTTACAACCAGATTTAACTGTTTTAATGGTTGGCGATCCGGATGCACCACCCAAGGGAACTCTCGATCCAGAAATTTTATGTTGGTGTGAGGAACGAAGTTTTCTATTGGTCACAAGAAATCGCCGCTCTATGCCTGTACATCTAGCAGAGCACTTAGCTGCTAATCGCCATATTCCGGGGATTCTGGTAATACGCAGAAAAGCAACAATCGCTCAGGTGATTAACGATTTAATTTTGATTGCTGCCGCTTCAAATGAAGATGAGTATCGGGATCTCATTGATTACATACCCTTGTAAAGGGTGTAGTATTTTTCCCAAAGAAAGAGCATTAGAACCTTAACCAAAGAATCCCTCCTGTCAGCAACAAGCAAACAACACCCGCCACACCAGCCAAGGGCTTTTTATTCTTACCCGTCACCCACTCAGATACACAATCCGTAGGATTGACGAGTTGTGCGGTATCCAAACAAGCGATCGCCCAAACCCATCCCGCATGCAGTCCCCAAGCCAAGCCGATACTACCCTTATCCGTAAACCGTGCTAATACCAACACCATTCCCATCAACCAAAGTCCGGGTAATTGCGGAATTGTTTCTTGCTGCTCCCAAACCAGGTGTAGTAAAGCAAAAATCAAGCTGGATGCGATCGCTGCTGTCCAAATAGAGCTATTCTTACCTAATTCGGTTAAGAGAAAACCGCGAAAAATTAACTCCTCCACACCACCTACCAATAAAGCCACTAACAATATAGGTAGTAAAATAGGTCTCACTTGCTTGAGGTTTGTTTCTTGAAAAGCGCACCACCCCAACCATATTTGACCTGAAAAGATCGCTGCAATACCCAAAACTCCCAAGGATAAGCCTAAAGCTAAAGAAGAAAAAGTTGAGATATTTCCAGAAAATCCATATTCAGAAAAAGATGTTTTTGTCAACCAACTCGTCCCCCAAAGTATGAGGGGAGCTAAGAGGTAGAGAGGAATAAGTAGGGGTAACTTTTGTTCTGGCTGTAGCGGTTGAAAGGGTTTCCATTTAATAGCGATGGCGGAGATCGCTGCTAACGGTACCCAACCAAGAATCCACGAAAGAAAAAAAGCCATCACAACAACTAATGCTGGAGCATCTTGTAATGATGACAGCGATATGTTGGCTGATGGCTCAAATAATGGTATGACATCGCGCAAAAAAATACGACAGACTTGTTGCATATCAGATATCTCGCTCAGTAGAACAAAAACTTTTCAATGTTTGAGTGCAAACTATAAGGTGAAGTATGAAGTATTTCATACTTTCGTATCATACTTCATCTTTCTTTTACCCTTTACACCTCATCTTTTTGAGCCTTTGCCTATTCTTAACTAAGCTTTTATCAAAATTTCTTATACCTGCAACAGTCTCATCGCTTTATTTTGTACGAAGTTTTTTATCTTTGTCAGGAAAATTTACATTTTTTCGATCTTAAGACAAGTCATCAAGTTTTTTCTCTAAACTTGCCTATACGATAAAAAAATTTAATCTTCCTCTTCATCCTCATCTTCATCCTCATCAAAGTCCTCTTCGTCTTCGATGTCTTCTTCGTCTAAATCTGAATCATCTGAGGAGAGCAACTTCTTATCAGCGTCGATTTGAATTAAGTGAATATGCTTGTATCCTAACTTAATTTCAAACTCATCACCTGACTTTAAGCCCATTGCTTTGGTGTAAGTTGCACCAATAACAATCTGACCATTTTGGTGTACGCTGACTCTGTATGTTGGTTCGCGTCCTCGACCATCTTTTGGTGCTTCTGGGCTTAAGGGAATTCCCCTAGCTGACAGTAAAGCATCATAAAAATCAGTAAGATTGACACGAACTTGGTTATTTTTGGTAACTGTGTAGTAACCGCACTGCTTGGCTCTTTCTCGCCGTGGTAAACTGGACAATTCTTTAACCTTTGCAAGCAGTGCTTTACCGGTTAATGGGGCGGTTGCAGTTTCAGTCATTATGCTCCCAAGATCCTCACTTTCTCCGAATTGATAAAATTTGTCTTTTTGCCAGTATCTGGCTCTCTTACATCTGCACAGCGCTACTCAAAACCTTTACACGGGTAGCCTAAGAACCTTTATTATGGGTTATCCCCAACACTTATCATGTCGTGGTTGTCACAGGCATTTATTTTGGTAGTTTTACGGCACTTTTAGCCATCATTTGCCATCAGAAAAGAGATCGATCTTTCTTTTGGCACTGCTGTAGCGGTGTCACTTCCGACCACCTTTACAAATTGGGGAGGCAAAACGCGGTGAGGAATTTCTTCCTACTTTATTGCCACGCTCGTTTGACCCCTAATAAGTCATCAACCCAAGAAAAAGCGGTATTTCCACTTTTCTAGCTTTGCTTTTTTGGCTCTCTTGACGAAAGGTTTTGTCCATTCGTACTTTCAAGCTTTTAACAGCATAAGTAGCTTTTGGGAGATTGTGCAGATGTACACCCTTTTATCCTGCCAGTAGAGACAAGAATTTTCCGATCTCTACAATATTACTAAGAAACAAAGCAGTAACAGCCGCACATCTATGGCGATTGATACTGGTTTTGTTGCTTTGTAATTTCATATTAAATACTAGCATGGTTTAATAATAGCAAAATAGTTGTTTAATTTTGAATTAAACTTACCGATCTACTTTTATCTTAATCCCTACCCTTGGGATGAGTATTCCTGTACGAGTTTTATAAAAATTCATTGAATTTAGACATACAGTTTTGTGCAGCGAGTGAAAACCAAGAGTTTCTTGATGAAGAGGTCACAATGTTCATATAATGTCGTTTAACAATTCTAAATAACCAAAAAAGTACTTGCATACCATTGTAAAGTACGTTTTTTTAGGTTACCGTTGTCCCCTTACCCCTCTCCCTATGACCCAATAGCTTAACCTATTCGGGGAAGTTACAATTCAAAGTTTCGCGGTTATCCTTATTATTGTAGAGAGCGAAAATTGCTTGTCTCTACAATCGTCAACCTATTAACAGCTAGCTATGAATCAAGGACGCCTTGGTATAGCTCACTTGTAGAAGTAGCACCATTGGGTCAGAAAAAATTCATCAGCTAGGTAGAGTTCTTTATTAATAGTGGTAATGGAAGTTCTTTTTAAGGTCATACGGCAGCAACAAAATTCCTCCCCTGTGGTAAAAACTTACGTTTTGGATGTTGAACCGGGAAATACCATCCTCGATTGCCTGAATCGGATTAAGTGGGAGCAAGATGGAACTCTAGCATTTCGCAAAAATTGCCGCAATACAATTTGTGGAAGCTGTGCTATAAGAATAAATGGGCGCTCGGCTTTGGCTTGTAAGGAAAATGTTGGAGGCGAAATTTCCAACAAGCAATCAGCCCAAACATCAGGTAGCCCTACAAATGTTATCCCAGAAATAACAATAGCACCACTGGGTAATATGCCTGTTATCAAGGATTTAGTGGTGGATATGACAAGTTTTTGGGACAACTTAGAAGCGGTCACTCCTTATGTGAGTACAGCAGGACGAAACGTACCAGAAAGAGAGTTCTTACAAACACCAGAAGAGCGATCGCGTCTTGATGAAACCGGAAATTGTATCATGTGTGGAGCGTGTTACTCGGAATGTAACGCTCGTGAAGTAGATTCAGATTTTGTTGGACCCCATGCTCTAGCCAAAGCATACCGCATGGTAGCAGATTCTCGCGATAGCAAGACCGAAACTCGGTTACAAGAATATAACGAAGGAACTAAAGGAGTTTGGGGTTGTACTCGCTGTCTTTACTGCAATTCTGTTTGTCCAATGAGTGTTGCACCATTAGATCGAATTACTAAAATCAAACAAGAACTTCTCGATCGCAAAGAAGCAACTGATAGTCGTTCTATTCGTCACCGCAAAGTACTTATAGATTTAGTCAAAGAAGGCGGTTGGATCGATGAGCGATCCTTTGGTTTACAAGTTGTTGGGAATTACCTGAGAGACTTAAAAGGATTGTTAAGTATTGTCCCACTCGGTTTACGAATGCTTGCTCGAAGAAAATTCCCACTATCATTTGAACCCTCAGAAGGAACTCAACAAGTTAGATCTTTGATTGAAGCTGTGCAGAAATCAGTGACCAGTGACCAGTGACCAGTGACCAGTGACCAGTGACCAGTGATTAGGGATATGGGAGAAGAATTCATCCCAATTCCCAATCCCTAATCGTCAATCGCCCATCCCCTAATTCTTTAAAAGCTGCCCGGAACGGTTATAAACTAAAATATCCCATTGACCATTTACGCTAGACTCAAAAGCAATCCGACTACCATCAGCACTAATAGTTGGATTGCGAACTTCTGCTTGCAAATTAGCAGTTAAATTGCGTAATTGACGGGTTTCGCGATTGTACAGAAAAATTCCCGACCGTCCCTGACGGTTAGCACAGAAAACAATATAGCGACCATTTTCAGCTACAGAGGGATGAGATGCGATCGTATCAAAAGAATTTAACCCAGGCAAATCAACTAAAGTATTCGTTAGCCTATCAAGCATATACACATCTTGAGTACCCCTACGGTCAGTTGTAAAAACAACATAGCGTTTGGAAATTTGTGGATTTAACTCCGATCCCAAGCTGTTAAGACTGCGCCCACCAGGATCGACAGGATAATTCAACAAACGAGGGTAGCCAACACAGCCACCCAACAAACTTATAACAAATACAGGTAGAACAATAAACCGTTTAGCCATTGGTCACTGGTCACTGGTCACTGGTCACTGGTCCCTGGTCACTGGTCACTGGTCACTGATTACCGCTCCATTATCAATATCTAACTCAACATCCGGTCCTCGGTCTAGGACTTCAATATCCCATTGACCGCGACTTGCGGATTCAAAGACAACATAGCGCCCATCGGGGCTGATACTCGGGTTTCTCACCCAACCGCGATAGATTGGTGTAAGAATTTGTGACTGTTGCGTCGTGCGATCGTAAAGCGCTACAACTGGTCTTCCTTGGTCGCTGGTAATGTAACTAATATAACGCCCCGTGTAGCTGAGACTCGGGCTTTCTACAATAGTTTCAGGTCGATTTAAGCCCGGTGTATTTGTAAACTGTTGTTGTTGCAAGTCATATAACAGCAATTGATGACTGCCATTGCGATTGGATACCAATGCCAAAAAACGACCATTTCCACTCAATGCTGGTTGCTGTTCGGTATAACGGCTGTTGAGAGAAGTTGGTTCTGTAGGAAGATCGCTGTAACCGCAGGATATAAGCATACCTGCTAATGTTAAACAAAGACTCCAACGAATTTGTCTTTGGAGCCAAAATTTAGGTGTAATTTTTTTCACCTTAACTATTTTCTGTTGCTGGTGTTTGCAACTTTTCCCCAGATGTATTTAAACATCATCATCAAAATTTACTGAATTATCTTCGTCATTCGAGCGATTAGGGCGGTCAAGCGGACGCTCAAGCGGTTTGTAGTCTACGTAATCGGTTGCGATCGCGTCATCTTCTTGACCTTCTACTCGGTAAGTTGAATCGCTAGGGGGACGACGCCTTCTTGGTCTTGGAGGAACATCGTCTTCTGTTGATGTTGGTCGAACAGGTCCGTTGGTACTGCGTCGAGAAGGTCTTCTTTCTTCACTTCTTTCTTCAGAAGGAGAGCTATCCCAATCGTCCACCGCCGGTCTGGAAGAAGAATTCCAATCGTCCTCTTCAAACCGTTCGGATGTACGTGATGGACGAGAGCTGCTCCGACGGCGAGGTTTATCTGTACTCGATCTTTCGCTACTACTGCGACGTTCTATGCGACGTGGCGCTTCATCATCGTAGTAATCATCTCGAGACGAGCGAGAATCCCTACTTCCTGGAATTCGTCTTGGTGGCGCTTCGTCTTCTTCATAATAAGGCAGGGGTTCTAAATCGGCTTCCATTTCTGCCTTGTATTTTGGTCTTCTCGTATATGAAGGGCGATCGCTCACCTCTCGTTCGTCATCCACAATTGGAGTGTTACGCTTAGCTTGCTGAGTAGCGATCCCTCGCAAGCGAATACTTTCAACTGCAAAAAATACAGTCGAGCCCGCTAAAAGCAACTGACCAAATTGTAGAATTGGGTCGAGACGCCATCCTTGGAATATAAGAATAAAGCCGCACAGCAAACCTACAGCCGCGAAAAAGATATCTTGGTCGCGGGAAAGCTCTGGGCGCACTGAGCGAAGAAAATAGAGTGCTGCTCCCGCCACAGCTAGGACGATTCCCAGAACACTGGCTGAGTTCGCCCCAAAATTTACCTGAGCCAGAACACTGGCTGAGTTCAGCCCGAACATTAGCATTGCTGTTTACCTAATAACAAATCTATGTTAACGAGTTAAAACTTAAAACTCTACTGTAACTGGTTACTATATATTATTGCTATGTCCAAGCGAAATTAACTCATTCAGTGAAAATTTTTCCCGTATCAGCTTCACTATAATTAGGGCTTATTTGAATAAGAGACGCAGTTACCTGCGTCTCCCAAACCATTTGCTCGCTTGAACGAGCGAGTGTTTCACGGTCTGTTGAAATTTTCTATGAACGCTCGATTTTATCTTTTTGGCTAACAAAAACTAATCCTACTATAACGGGGATAACGACAATAGCAGTACCCCAAACCAGACTCCAAAGAAAATTTGATAAAGAGGGTGTCATAGATTTCAACCTTTGTTTACATTAATCTACTTCAATTTTAATACTGTAGCAGATTCTTGAGAAGCTATACGTTAGGGAATGGGGCATTGGACATGGGGTATTGGAAAAACGGAAGTAAAAGAATTAGAATTATAGAGAGAGCTTTACAAAGCTTAAAATTAGTCTAAGGTTTTCATAGTTCCCCAAGATTTTATGACTGGTGCTACCCTTGCTGTTTGGATTCTCGGTCCGGTGTTAGGGCTGATGACGTTTTTGTTTATTATTCGCATTGTTCTGACTTGGTATCCTCAAGCAGAACTGAATCGTTTTCCTTTTAACGTGGTAGCTTGGCCCACTGAACCTTTTTTAGCGCCATTGCGAAAGATAGTACCACCTTTAGGTGGAGTGGACATCACTCCTATCATTTGGGTTGGGATTTGCAGCTTCCTACGAGAAATTTTGTTAGGTCAACAAGGGCTGCTAATGATGGGATAGGGACTAGGGATTAGGGACTAGAGACTAGGCATGCGAGAAAGAAATGACAAACTCTTCCCTAAACTCCAATCCCCAATCGCCAATCCCCTTAATTATCCAAGCCCTTTCATTTCCTGTACAAAGTTGGTATAGACATTTCCCTGTAGAAATTGGGGATATTCCATAATTTTTTGATGGAAACCAATTGTAGTAGGCAATCCCGTAATAGCGCATTCTCGCAATGCACGCTTCATGCGTTTGATAGCAGTAGAACGGTCGGGACCCCAAACAACTAACTTACCAATTAGAGAATCGTAGTAAGGGGGAATTTGATAATCGGTATAGACATGGGAGTCAATACGGACACCGGGACCTCCGGGAGGAAGGTAACCACTGATACGTCCAGCCGAGGGACGAAAATCGTGTTCTGGATCTTCAGCATTAATACGGCATTCGATCGCATGCCCTCTCAAGATCACTTGTTCTTGTTTGAGCGAGAGTCTTTCTCCTTGAGCGATACGGATTTGTTCGGCTACTAAGTCCATACCCGTAATCATCTCCGTAACGGGATGTTCGACTTGAATCCGGGTATTCATTTCCATAAAGTAAAACTGACCCGATCTATCCAAGAGAAACTCGATAGTACCCGCACCACTATAATTAATAAACTGAGATGCTCTAACAGCTGCTTGTCCCATTTTTTCTCGTAGGTCTGAGTCCAAAGCAGGGCTAGGCGCTTCTTCTAAAAGTTTCTGATTGCGACGCTGAATTGAGCAATCGCGTTCGCCCAAATGAATTACATTACCATAGTTATCAGCCAATATTTGAAATTCAATATGGCGGGGACGCTCAATAAATTTTTCTAAATAAACGCCGGAATTACCAAATGCAGCCCCAGCTTCACCTTGCGCTGCTTGAAAAGATTTGATAAATTCACTCTCAGAACGTACCAAGCGCATCCCCCTACCACCGCCTCCGGCTGTGGCTTTGATCATGATAGGGTAGCCAATTTTTTGAGCAATAGCTAGTCCTTGTTCTTCCGACTCTAGCAAGCCATCACTACCAGGTACTGTAGGAACTCCCGCTCTTTGCATGGTATCTTTTGCAGTGGACTTATCACCCATTAACCGGATTGCGTCGGGAGAAGGTCCGATGAAAGCAATGTGATGATCGGCACAAATTTCCGCAAATCGAGCATTTTCTGCCAAAAAGCCATAACCTGGATGAATAGCAGTCGCATTACGTGTCAAAGCAGCAGCAATAATGTTGGGAATATTCAAATAACTTTTACTGCTAGCCGCTTCTCCAATGCAAACCGCTTCATCAGCTAATTGAACGTGCAGAGCATTTCGGTCAACGGTGGAATGTACCGCAACCGTCGCAATCCCCATTTCCTCACAGGCGCGGAGAATGCGAAGAGCAATTTCTCCCCGATTGGCAATTAATATTTTATCAAACTTCATCTTTTAGCAATGATATAAGTTCGGTAGATTGACATCAATCTGCCGTCAAAGTTGAAATTACGCAGAGCCTCATCTCACTCTTTCGGCAGCAGAAAACCAGATCGCATCTCCCAGTACAGAAAGGATTCGGCTTTTTGCCTCAATGGGCTAGAAACGGTCAGTTACAAGAGAAGTGCGTTTTCAGTCTCCCAGTATAGTGTTTATAAGTGTAAGAGTATTGTGCGTCTTATGGCACTTACACACATAACATGAAACTTAATTCATTTCCCGACAAAAATTTTCTGGATTTTGGGCAGCATCTCGAGGGAATTCATTGAATGTTTATGCTATACTCATTACGATGAACCTTGCGGATGTGGCGGAATTGGTATACGCGCACGTTTGAGGGGCGTGTGGGCTTCCCTTGCGAGTTCGAGTCTCGCCATCCGCATTAACCAGTGACCAGTGACCAGTGACCAGTGACCAGTGACCGGAACTGATTAAGTATTACAACTGGAATTCATAAGTTTAGTGTTATGCTTCTGAGAGAAGTTGCAAGAGGACTTTCCCTTCAGTCAAATTTGGGCTTGAATTAGCAAGCAGTCCCCAATCGCCAATCGCCAATCGCCAATCGCTAATCGCCAATCCCCAATCGCCAATCGCCAACTTTTATGCGATTATAAAATAAGTGAAGTTTTGTAAAGAACCTTGACAGCGACTTTTACACCGACAAACAACTTAACATTACCATCGGGGTGGCATCGTCTCACCCCAATTTGGCAGGGTGGAGAGGAAGTCATTCAACAGGGTTTGCCTCACGCTCAACTTGCACCTGCTTGGCAACTCCTTTTGTTAGGTGACGGGTCTCCGACTCGACACTTACAATTGCTAACAGGTGAACCCACAGAAGTGGACGTTATTGATATGTCATTGGTTGGTGTGGATTTAGATAATGCACCTGACCTAATTAAAGCTGTTCCAGGGCCAAGATTACGACGACAGGTTTGGTTGCGTACCGCCTCTGGACAAAGATTGGCATATGCGACTTCTTGGTGGGAAGCAATTCAAGTGGATGAGTATCTACAAAACCGTGCATTACCTATTTGGGCTAGTTTGGCACGTCTCCGCACGGAATTATACCGAGATGTGCAGGGAATTTATTATGGTGATTCTACAGCACTAGAGTCAGGTTTTAATGAGACTGGACCTTTTTGGGGTCGCCACTACTTGTTTTGGCATCACGGACAGCCTCTGACTCTGATTTATGAGGTGTTTTCACCTTACTTAACAAAATATTTGGGACCAATGGCATTGCATACTCATAATGGGAAAGTCTAGTACAATAAGATAGAACTACGAGAGCAGAAGATTAGAAGGCGCATAAGCTGACAATACAAGCCCAAGCTTACAAAGTGTTATCATGCACGCAAGTAATGTAGGTTTCAATGAAACTGCCTGTTGTGTCTTTGTGGATGAAAAAAGATAAGAAACCATCCTTAGTGTTAACGCTCTCATCAGCTGGATTGCTGATTGGTGGAGGCGCAGCAGCATATTGGCTGTTGACTCAAGGCAAACCACTCTCTAGAGATTTGCTACCTGGAGCAAATATTATTCCTCAAGATGCTCTGTTTGCAGTTTCCTTTACGACAGATTCCAGTCAATGGCAAAAGTTGCGAGAGTTTGGAACTAAAGAAACACAAGCAGAACTCAATACCAATATCATGCAGTTTCAGGAACGCTTTCTGAGAAGTAACGGCTATGATTTTCAGAAAGATATTCGTCCTTGGGTGGGCGAGCAAATTGCGATCGCAGTTCTTGCTCCTGAAATGAGCAGAGCCACGTCTAAACCAGTGACGACTAACGCAAGTGTTATTGGTAACGAACAGTCGCTTGTGATGGTTTTGCCTATTAAAAATAAGGAAGCTGCTAAAAGTATACTGTCACAACCCAAAGCACCCAAAGGTGGTCAATGGATTAACCGTTCTTACGAGAATATTGCTATCAAAGAAACAGAAGGACAAGCAAGGGAAAAATTTTCAGTCGCTGTAGTCGATGAGAATTTTGTAGTTATTACTGACAACCCGAAAGCAACAGAAAAGGCAATTACTGCGTATAAACGGAAGATATCTTTGGCAGATTCTCCTGGTTTTACAGAAAATTATCCAAAAATAGCCACTTACCAGCCTTTTGCTCAGTTTTATATTAATGTGCCTTTCTCTGCCAAAATAGCTGCTTCTGGCGATCGCTCTTTACCCGCACCTGTTCTCTCTCAACTTCAAAATAACCAAGGTTTAGCGGGAAGTCTTTCTTTGGAACCAGAAGGCGTCAGGATAAAGGGCATTTCTTGGTTACATCCCAACTCTCAGAGAGTTTTGGCAACAGACAACAATGCAGGCAAAATGCAAAATCGTCTCCCCGCAGAAACATTGTTGATGCTGTCAGGAGGAAATTTAAAGCAATTGTGGACGGATTATGCTTTAACGGCTCAAGGGAATCCGCGATCGCCAATGACACCAGAACAATTGCAAGAAGGTGTCAAATCTCTAACGAATCTCGATTTAGAGCGAGATCTTCTCAGTTGGATGGGGGGAGAATTTTCTGTCTCCATCGTTCCCAATGTTACCAAAGAAGATTCGCCAGAAGACTTTAGGGCTGCTTTTGTGTTTATGGTAGAAGCAAGCGATCGCGATCGTGCCGAAATTGCTCTCAAACAGCTAGATGAAGTGATAAAAAATCAATACCAGTTTCAAATTAAATATACAACAGTAGCAAATAGACCTGTTGTCAATTGGCTTGGACCTTTTGGAACCCCAACTGCTACACGCGGGTGGTTAGATGGAAATGTTGCTTTTTTAGCATTGGGTGCTCCTGTCAGCGGAAGAATACTGCCCAAACCAAATTATCCCCTCAGTAGCACGACAATGTTCCAAACAACTGTACCCAAAGAACCCAATTCTACAAATGGTCAGTTTTTCATAGATGTCGAACGAACAGCTAAAAATTTTCCATTAGCATCCTTTGTACCTGTCAAACAAAGTTGGATAGACGCAACACGTTCAATGGGGGTAACATCAGCCGTCAACGATAACCGCAGTACTCGATATGATGTTTTTTTGACATTGAAAAAAGTCGAAAAATCAGACCCACGTCCAACTCCCACAACTAGTACCTCACCCGGTACATGAAAGTAAAGTTAATTGGTCAGGTGGTCAGGTGGTTACTGTTCAGGTGATTAGTCACTGGTCACTGAAAAAAGACTAGGATCTAAGAAATTAAAATACAGACTTAATTGGGAGTCAAATTAAATTATGAATTTGGTTGCACTCCAGAATTGGCTAGACAATGCCTCTTTTGCTGTCTTATTTATAACAATGCTTGTGTATTGGTTTGGGGCAGCATTTCCAAATATTCCTGCCCTTCCTACTTTGGGAACAACCGGAATGGCTGTTGCTAACTTGTGCATTGCTACCCTTTTAGGAGCAAGATGGTTGGAAGCAGGATATTTTCCCCTCAGTAATTTGTATGAATCGCTATTTTTCCTGGTGTGGGGAATTACCACCGTCCATCTTATTGCAGAAAACACAAGTCGGAGTCATCTGGTGGGAGTTGTGACTGCACCCGTAGCTATGGGTATCGCAGCTTTTGCGACTTTATCACTACCATCAGAAATGCAATCCTCAGCACCCTTGGTTCCTGCACTCAAGTCCAATTGGCTGATGATGCACGTAAGCGTTATGATGTTGAGTTATTCCGCTTTGATGGTAGGTTCGCTACTAGCGATCGCTTTTCTGTTAGTCACTCGCGGTCAAGACATTCAACTACAGGGTAGTTCTGTAGGAACTGGTGGTTATCGTACCAATGGTTATAAATTACACAAAGTTGGTGAAGCAGTCTCGCAAGCACAAGCATTGACTGGTGATAACAATGGAGTCACCCGTGTTGAGAGTAATGGTAACGGAAAAACTGTAGTTTTAGACTTAGTGACCGTTCCGCAGTCATCAATTATGACAACAACCGAAACGCTTTCACCCCAACGCCTTAGCCTTGCGGAAACCCTTGATAATATTAGCTATCGCGTCATTGGGTTAGGCTTTCCCTTACTAACTATTGGTATTATTGCTGGTGGAGTTTGGGCGAATGAAGCATGGGGTTCTTACTGGAGTTGGGACCCCAAAGAAACTTGGGCGCTTATCACTTGGTTAGTCTTTGCTGCTTACCTGCACTCCCGCATCACTCGCGGTTGGCAAGGTCGTCGCCCTGCAATTTTAGCAGCTAGCGGCTTCGTTGTCGTTTGGATTTGTTACTTAGGGGTTAATCTTTTAGGTAAAGGTTTACACTCATACGGTTGGTTCTTTTAGGAATTTGCCATAGATAAATTATTACTTATTGTGGGATGGGCGTCCTCGCCCGTCCCTTGTTATCTCAAGAATTACAGGTAGACCACTAAGTGCATATTGTTGATAAATGGCTCTATCCGAAGTCGTCAGCACAATCCGTCCGTAGTTTTGTCGCTTCATAATCGGAAAGGCGGCTTGAGCCAGCCATGTTGGTGCCTCTAAATTAATGCTGATGGCACGCTGTAGAAAATCAGGCGTTGGTTCTTGCACTGACTGATAGACAACCCATCCCGCATTGTGGATCGAGATGTCGAGGCGACCAAACTTCAAGAGCGTAGTTTCCACTCTTTCTTTGGCAGTTATCTCTAGTATCCAGGATGACGTTGCTTGGGAAAGCAACTCCACCTGCTTCTTGAATCCTGCTTACAGCATCAGCCGCCACGTTCGGATCGAATCCGGTTCCATCTTTGTTGACGCCTGCGTCATGCACAACGACATGCACTCCTCTTTCCGCCAGCAGACGGGCATAGGCTGCTCCTAAACCGCGTCCACTGCCCGTAATAATGGCTACTCGATCGTTAAGGCGAATCATTTGCCTCTCTCCTGAGTGAAATCCTGAACTTGAGTGCATGTATGTGCCGTCTCATAACTCGCTCGAAGTGTGGCTACCCAGCGATCGCCTCAGTGTGACTATCGGCATAATCCGTACTGACACTCACCTGCTGCCAAGTAGCCAAATTCGTTTTGACCCATTCCAGTTTTTCCTGAATCAGGCTTATGGCATCGGTGCCTAATACCAGTCGCATCGGTGGATGAGGACTTTCCACAGCAAGAATGATGGCTTGCGCTGCTTTCGCTGGATTGCCAAGCTGCTGACCATCCATCTCTTTGAACCACTGCAACGAGGCACCGCTCACGGTCGCATAGGCATCAATGGATTGTTCGGCGGCTGCCAGAGAGCGTCCGTTGAAGTCTGTGCGAAATGCCCCAGGTTCAATTAAAGTGACTTTAATTC